>JAHFAC010000303.1 GCA_023250755.1 Bacteriovoracaceae bacterium
AAAACTGGACGAGTCACCGTGACTCTTTCAGGAACCCCAACAGAATGTCTCCTCTGTATCTGCGACAGCGGCAAAGGCATCTCCCCCGAAATCCTCCCACTGCTTGGACAGCGTGGGCAAACATACGGAAAAAAAGAAGGTTCGGGTCTGGGTCTCTTTCATGCAAAAAATACACTGCAAACATGGAACGGTAATCTAGGGATCCAATCTGAACTGGGACAGGGAACCCAAATCACCCTGCGCCTCCCGCGCGCTCCCTGCCCTCCTTGGTTTGTAGAGCATCTCAGATTCAAGCCCAATTCCACCCTGGTCGTCCTGGATGATGACTCCTCCATTCACGCCATCTGGAAAGAGCGATTTGAAAAATTGAAGAGCGGAAAAAAATCACCCCCAGAGACTTTTCACTTCACCTCAGGCAATGAGTTTTCCAAATGGGTGAACACACAGGCCGATCACCGAGAGCACGTGACCTATCTGGTTGATTATGAACTCCTAGGAGAAGCCGAAAACGGACTTGATCTCGTCGAAATCCTGGGCATCTATAAAAACAGTATTCTCGTCACTAGCCGCTTCGAAGAACCCGAGATTCGCACCCAGACTGAGCGCCTCGGCGTCCCCTTGATCCCCAAGAGCATGGCCGCCTTCGTTCCGCTAGAGTTCAACTGAGAAACCCACGCCTGACGAGCTCGTCACGTGCACAGTTCGCCAACTCTTGAGACACAAATCCAATAGATTAATTCAAGCCAAATCAGAATTTTTTTAAGGTCATCTAAATTCCCCTTTAAAATTAAATTATTAGAAACACTTCATATCTTGACAAATTTAGTAGACTTTTAGTTATAACTTGTTAACATAGTTCTTATAGATTTACTCAGTGGGTTCAGGGAATTCAGTAGAGCCTCAAGAGAGCCCAGGCAAAAGAGGAGGAAATCAGAGAGTTCTTTATAAAAAAATAAAAATTTTAGTTTGGCCCAAGGAGTGGGCCGTTTGAAGAGGCGGGTTTCCCCAAACCCCCTTTGAAAAAGGCAAGCCGGTCGAAAGGCCGGGAACGCAAAGCCACGGGGCTAAAGACTGTTTACCCCGACAGTCTACGCTAGCCGAGCTGCCAAAGGAGGACGACAAACATGGCCATTGAATGGCCAGCCAAAGTTCAAAGGGGGGTCCCCCAAACGGACCCCCTCTTCATTCCCCAGAGGCCCGATGAGCAAGAAAGCTCACTCGGGCCTCGCCATTTTAGCAAATCACGAGTAATGACCCATCTGTAATGGGCTTTGATGGACTCCTAGTCACAGAAATCTTTCACAGTCTTCAGGGAGAAGGCACGCAAGCTGGTTTACCGTTCGCCTTCATTCGCCTGACTGGATGCAATCTCCGCTGCGCTTACTGTGATTCGACGTATGCGTTCAAAGGCGGCATGCGAATGAAAATCTCTGAAGTGATCGAGGAGATCGAGCCCTTTCAAGTCCAATACGTACTCATCACCGGAGGAGAACCTCTGCTGCAGCGGCAGATTCCGACTCTTGTCCAGGCTCTAAACGAAGCGGGATATCAAGTTAGCATCGAAACTCATGGTGAAATCCCGCTGACTCCTCTGAGTTCTACCGTAAAAATCATCATGGACATCAAAACTCCCTCAAGCGGAATGTGCCGCGGCGGGTTTCGCGAGAATTTTCCATTTCTTAAGCTAAGCGATGAAATCAAATTCGTGATTGCATCCGAGAGCGATTACAGCTGGGCTCGAAAAATTATAGCTGAACCTGAATTTCCTAAATGTGAAGTGCTCTTCTCGCCTGCACTCCGCTCTCTGGAACAGCCTGCCTCTTTTTCGGGAGTGCATCCCACGTGGCTCGCCGAACAGATTCTCAAAGATCGGCTCCGCGTACGATTTCAACTCCAACTCCACAAAACCCTTTGGGGAGCCGATAGACGCGGGGTTTAAGGCTCGTCATCAAATCAATAAATTAATTCACGATCCTCAAAATCACGGCAGGATCCGCAAAAGGGGCTAGGCCGAGCGAGGCTTTTTCCTTAGACATCCGGCATGCGAGAACTGAATGACCGCTTGCGGACATCCACTGCTTCAACCAATCAGGGCCTGCCGTTTCCCAGACCGGATCCAAGCGACGAAAGAGTTTGAGCTGTGGAGATCCAATTTCATCTACGCCCAAAAACTCCGGAATCGAAGAGTTTTTACCAAAGCGGAGGTAATGTGAAGCCTTCGACCCAGAAAGCTTCCATCCCAAAACTTCAGCCAACGGATGCTCAATCCGATTCAATATCCTTACGCTGTCTACTCTCTCAAAAGCGCCCGAACGAAGCCACAAGGTTTCACCCCCAATCCGCACCGGCACGGCCTTGAGCGCCATGATCTGAATCGGAAGTTCAAGCACTAACTCCAATCCAGTGCCTGCCTCTTGGCGCGCAAAAGCGACGCCTCCGATCTCGCTGACCGCCGCTCGAATTGCACTCAGTCCAATTCCACGGCCGCTGATCTCTGTGGCTGCTTCTTGTGTTGAGAGACCGGGATGAAAAAGGAGTTCCAATTTTTCAGCAGGACCCATGCCTCCGGCCTGGTTTGTGTCCACAACCCCCAAGCTTAATGCTCGCTCAAGAATTTTGCTAAAATCCGCACCCCGACCATCATCTGAAATCAATACCCGAAGAAGGCCGCCCTCAATATCCATGGAAATCCTGAGTCGCCCCGTAGGGGGCTTGCCGGCAGCAATTCTTTCGTTCGGAGACTCAAGGCCATGACTCAAGCTATTGCGAACGCCGTGAAGGAGCGCAGTAGAAAGCGCTTTATGAGCAGCGTCTCCCATTTCAAAATCAAACCCGAAACATTCAGTGCGAACTTTCTTCTCAAGTTTTTCTGAAAGAGATGAAGCGAGGGCTTCCACCTGTTGAGCTAGCGGGAGCACTGGAACCACCAGTAATGCCCAAATAGCGTGCTCGAGCTCTTCGAGGTTCTCATCCCATTTGATCCGCCCTGTTACCGGCGGCAGACTCACGCCGTGTTGAAGGCGATCCACAAGGTCCGCGAGCACTTCAATTTGACGTTGAGATACGGGTCGCGTTATTTCCAATCAAGAGCCCCCTCTTTTTAAGGTAACCGAGAACTCTGCGAAGAGCTAGCGCCCCCTAAAGAATTGACAACCGCACCTCCCGCCTTGTAAAAAAGGTGGGGACCACCTTTTGTGGGGTGACGTACCCAAATGGCTAAGGGAACGGTTTGCAAAACCGTGCTGTGCCGGTTCGAGTCCGGCCGTCACCTCCAAATTTCAACCTCGCTGGGTTCGCCCACCATCAACCGTGAAGAGCCCGAAAATCACGCTTGATAACGGGTGTTGCAGACTTTTGTAGTTTGCGGCTGTAGTTGACGGTTCGTTAACTACAACAAGACGGGTGAATGTTCATCTAGCTCGGTGAATATTCACTGACCGTT
>JAHFAC010000304.1 GCA_023250755.1 Bacteriovoracaceae bacterium
AGAGCTCAGGCAAAGCCTATCTGCACTTCTCAATCTCTCTCGGGGACATGGCACCATTCCACGGCGGATGAAAAGTTGGTTTCAGGTTTCAAAGAGTAAGGAAAAGTAAATGTTAAAAGAGAATTTCATAGACAGGTTTCTTCACTTTTTCACAGCAAACCTGGGTGCAAAGATTATCTCCTGTATTATTGCTGTTGTATTATGGACTGTAGTTTTAGGCTCTCGCACCGTAGAAATTACGAAAGAAGTTCCGCTCGAAATCATCACTCCTAGCGAGGTGACAACAGCTAATGAAGTTCCAGATCATATTGCGTTTCAACTCTCTGGGCCCAAAGCTTTTTTGAGAGCCATCATGGATCGAAGGGAAGAGCCTATCCGAGTGAACTTAGCTGGGGTGAAGCCGGGTCTAGTGACCTATCGGTTTTTTCCAGAAAACATACATGTTCCCATTGGTGTAAAAGTCTTGTCGATACATCCCACTGCCATTGTGGTGAAACTAGAGCCTATCAGAAGAAAGGAAGTTCCAGTTCAAATTGATATTCGGGGTAAGCCCCCGGAAGGGTATCGAATTGTGAAAACCGAGGTGAGACCTCCCCAAGTGAGGATCAAAGGTGCCGAAACTCGAGTGGATGCCGTCAGTGAGATTTTGACAAAATCTATAGACGTCAGTGATCTGAAGCAGAAGTTTGAAAAAGAAGTGGTATTTGAATTTACACAACACGACATCCAAATTGAAGGCCCCGCACCCAGGGTAGTCATTGATATCCAACCCACTTCCGCAAATTATAGAGTAAAAAATGTAGATGTTCGGGTTCTCAGCATGCATCATTTTACATTGAGCGAAAAAAATGTGACTGTTTTTATTAGAGCGGATTCGGCTCATATTAAGGCATTAGACCGTAGCCAAGTTTATGCCGTAGTTGATTTGAGAGGTAAGCCTAAGGGAAATTACACAGAACCTGTGAAAGTGACTTTGCCAGAACATCTTGGATTAGTAAAGGTTGTGCCTGAAAAGGTGAATATTCGTTTACACTAGAGCGTTTCTTTGAGAGGGGATAGAGATGAAACTTTTTGGTACTGATGGAGTGAGAGGGTTGGCAAACGAATTTCCTATGACTGGGGAAATTGCAATGGCCATTGGTAGGGCGGTTGCCTACGTTTTGCGCTCAAATACAAGAGCAGTTCTCAAAACTTCGGTCCCTGTGGGATTAAAACCTCTTGAGTCCAGTCGTCCCGTAAGAAGAGCAAAAATAGTCGTTGGAAAAGATACAAGACTTTCAGGATATATGATTGAACAGGCTCTTGCTTCTGGGATTTGCTCCATGGGGGCAGATGTGATCTTGATCGGACCTCTTCCAACTCCTGGCGTTGCTTTTGTCACGCAAAGCATGCGCGCTGATGCTGGGATTATGATCTCTGCGTCTCATAATGCTTATCACGACAATGGGATTAAGATTTTTTCAGCCGATGGATATAAACTTCCGGACGAAGTGGAAGAAGAAATTGAGAAACTCGTCTCTTCTGCAGAAATGGATCGAGATCGCCCCACTGCGGATCTAGTCGGAAAAGCGTTTCGAATTGACGATGTCCATGGGAGGTATCTAGTTTTTCTAAAATCGCTTTTCCCTAAAGATTTGGATCTCCTCGGTATTCGCATTGCCCTAGATTGCGCTAACGGAGCTGCGTATAAGGTGGCTCCATTCGTCTTTGAGGAACTCGGAGCCGATGTGATCAAAAAAGGGGTGAGTCCAAACGGATTAAACATTAATGACAAGTGTGGAGCTCTTTACCCAGAAAATATTGCGGGAGCGACGGTCGAGTACCGAGCTGACATTGGTATCTCTTTAGATGGAGACGGAGATCGCTGTATTCTTTCAGACGAAAACGGAGAAATTGTGGATGGGGATCAGATCATTGGACTCTGTGCTTTACAGATGGCTCAGGAAAAAACCCTCCTCAAAAATACAGTGGTGACGACTCCCATGTCCAATATGGGGCTCGAACTCACTCTAAAGGAAAAGGGCATCTCGATGGTGAGATCTCAGGTCGGGGATCGATACGTCGTCGATACGATGCGAAAAAATGGGTATAATTTGGGGGGTGAACAGTCTGGACACGTCGTGTTTTTAGATCAATCGACCACTGGAGATGGGATCGTGGCCGCTCTCAAAGTTTTAGAAGCGATGAGAAGAACCGGTAAGCCCCTGTCACAGCTCAAGAAAGCCATTAAGCTCTTCCCTCAAGCGAGGGAAGATGTTCGCGTTTCTAGAAAAGAGCCTCTAGATCAGATTTCTACAGTGGCCCAAGCGATCTCAGGTGCTCAAAACACTCTAAAAGATAAAGGCCGAGTGTTCGTTCGCTATTCAGGGACTGAGCCGCTTGCTCGGGTCTTAGTCGAGGGCGAGGATTCTCAACAAATCCACCTCTTGGCTAGAAATATTGCTTCCAATATTCAACGCGCTTTAGGATAAGTATTGTCATATGGCGCATTTTCTGACTCCTCGATTAGGAGTCAATATTGATCACATTGCCACTCTGCGGCAGTTGAGAGGAACTGCTTATCCCGATTTACTTTCCGCAGCTCAGATCGTAGAAAATTCTGGGGGTGAGCAGATTACGGTCCACTTGCGAGAAGATCGAAGGCATATCCAGGATGCTGATGTAAAACTGCTCAGAAAAGAACTCAAAATACCTTTGAACTTAGAAATGGCCGCGACGGATGAAATGGTCCGAATTGCTTGCCAAGTAAAGCCCAATTGGTCCTGTCTTGTGCCAGAAAAAAGACAAGAACTCACTACGGAGGGGGGCTTAGATTTAAAGAAAAATTTTAAAAATCTAAAAAAAGCGATCCCATGGTTACAAAAAGCAGGAGTGAGAGTGAGTCTATTTGTCGAGCCCTCTCTTGAGGCGGTGCGCTTGAGTCATGAACTCGGCGCAGATGCTGTAGAGCTCCACACGGGGCGTTTTTGCAAATCGACTTCGGCATTCGAACTTAAGAGAATCCGAGAAGCTTCTCTTGAGGCTAAAAAGCTTGGGCTCCATGCTCATGCAGGGCATGGCTTAGATTACGAAAATATTCGATTTCTTTCTTCCCTTCATTTGGTTGAAGAATATAATATTGGGCATTCGATCGTATGCAGGGCTGTACTTGTCGGATTAGAACGCGCGGTGAGAGAGATGATCTCTTCCATGCTTTCTCCCTAAATGGCGGTTTAAAAGAGGTCTTATGAGAATTTGTACAAGTAGTGAAATGAGAGAGCTCGATCTTCATGCAGAAAAGGAATTTCTAATTGACGCCGGGGTCTTGATGGAAAACGCGGGTCGGGCTGCTGTGCAGATTATTGTGGATCGCTTTCCCCATGCCGGACGAACTACTGAAATTCTGATCTTTGCAGGTAAAGGAAATAATGCAGGAGATGCTTTTGTTGACGCCAGACATCTT
>JAHFAC010000305.1 GCA_023250755.1 Bacteriovoracaceae bacterium
TTCGATAAAACAAAGGTACCGAGATGAGCGCGCTCAACCAAGCCCGGACGACTCAGGGTTCTGACTCCTCCCTCAATTTTTGACTCTTCGCCAAATAACTGAATCTCATGAAGCTCCTCTGGGACAACTGCGCAGTCAAAAAAAATCAAGCTATGGTCTGCCCAGGGGCTATTGTAATGGATCATCCGACCAAGATCATCTTTACCGGTACCGGGAGCGCCCACGATAAAAACCGGTGTGCGAGTTTTCATATACTTTTGAACTAGCTCCTGAAGCTTCACCGCTTTGGGTCCCCTGCCAATGGTATCCACAACATGAAATCGAATTCCAAGTTCTTTTTTTAAATTTTCATTCTCGCTTTGAAGGAGTTGGTTTTTTTGAACTAAGGCTCGTTTATGGAAAATTTTTTCAAGAGCGATCTCAAGAGCAGGGAGCTCAATGGGCTTGAGTAGGTAATCTTCTGCGCCCTTTTTCATGGCTTCGACTGCTGTCTCAATGCTCCCATGAGCCGTAATCATGATCGTGCTGACGGTCGAGTCAAAAATGCGAGCATTCTCAAGCAGCCTGAGCCCATCCATTCCGGGCATTTGAAGATCGGTTAACAGAACATCAAAATGACCGAACCGCAGCTGCTCAAGGGCCTTTTGACCACTTTCAGCCTCAACTACATAATATCCTAAAGAGCGCGCGGCTTCACCGAGGATTCTCCTTTGGTGAAGTTCGTCGTCAACAATCAATATATTTCCGTGGGTGGTTTCTGATTGGTTCTGTGCAGTCATATATTTATTCACCTAGTGGCCTCGAATTACAGTCCTTCGCAAAAAGGCTGAGCTCCCATCTCCTCGAATCAGTTGAATCACCAAACTATTGGGACCGTCCACCAGTGGAACCTCCACTTCAAAGCTGAGATCCTCTTTGAGTGAAATCACCTTGCCGTTAATCAAAACCGTCCCACCTGGGGGTGTAACTTGACCTTTAAAAAAAACTGCTGAATCATCCACTGTCTGATGATCTTTAGGTTCACTCAAAACCAATTGCGCGTTGGGTGCGGCCTCTGGCTCAAACCATTGGACTTTGGACCCATCTTCCCCAAAGTTTGAGTCAACCTTGGGAGCTTTGATGACAACGGGATGGTTTACAGCAAGTTGAATAATTTTGCCCGAAGCAGTCTCTGGAGCAGTCCCTGAAACATTCCCGTGACCGGAACCTTGAATCAGCATCCCGCTCCCTCGCTCCAACTTCACTTCAAGGTGCTTGCCCTCTTCAAGAACCAGGTTTGCAACAGCAGATTCATTCTTTTTATCAGCCTTGACCTTCACTAACGCAGCAGACGTCAAGATCCAAAGCTCGCGCTGAGTCTCTCCTCGAATCGCCCCTCCGCGAATCACCGCGCGATCCTGGGTGGTTTTTTGCCTTTTTGAATCAGGGTTAATAATCACCAGGGTTTTTTCTCTCAAACTAATGCGTGATCCATTTATGAAACCAATTTCAGCATGAGCTCCATCATGAGTCTGAACCCAATCGTATCGATAAAGGGGGAGGTTCAACATCGCATCTTGCCAAAGCAACTCTTTACCCCGCTTATACGAGACTTTATTTTCTATTTGCTCCAACTGAGCAAGTGAGGCCTGTGTTCGACTTGAAATAGGAGTCACAGAGGGAAGCAAAGAAGGAGTCAAGGGAGGTAGAGGAACGAGAGACTCACTTTTCTGATGATCTTGGCAAGCAGCTTGTGCCAACCCTAACGCAACCCCAAAAAAAACAAAGCGTATATTGCTATGCATTATTTCCATAATGTAAATAGAGATTTAAGCTTACCTTTGCTCGATCCGATAGGCAAATGGAGTCTCTATGTTGATCCTCATTGCCGACGATGAAGCGGGAGTACGTGATTCGCTCAAGGAGTTCCTCAAAAGCGATCACGAAATCATGACCTGTTCTGATGGCGCTCAAGCGCTTGAAACTCTCATGAAAACCGCTGTCGATCTCGTCATTACAGACCACATGATGCCCAAACTTTCTGGAATTGATCTCATTCGAAAAGGCAAAGAGATCTCGCCTCAAACTTCATTTTTACTCATGACCGCTTATGGAAGCGTTGAACAAGCGGTTCAAGCCATCCGACTCGGGGCAGACGACTACTTTCTCAAGCCCATTGAGTTTGATGAACTCACACATCGAGTCCGCCGGGTTGAGGACCTGAGAACTTGGAAGGCAGAACATGCCGTCCTCGCCGAAAATCCGAGCGGAGCTCAACGTCTGATTGGGACCTCACGCGCCGTCATAAACGCCAAAGAGTTTATTGGGAAAGTCGCATCCGTCCAATCGCCCGTTTTAATTCTGGGTCCCAGTGGATCGGGCAAAGAGGTTTTGGCTCGGGCCATTCATGACTCGAGCCCACGTGCCACACGCCCTTTCATTGCAATCAATTGCGCAAGCCTCAACGAACAGCTGATGGATTCAGAACTTTTTGGGCATGAAAAAGGAGCCTTTACGGGTGCGATCCAGTCCAAACCTGGAAAATTTGAACTCGCAAAAGGAGGAACTCTCTTTCTCGATGAAATCGGAGAACTCCCTCCCTCAATCCAAGCAAAATTGCTCAGGGTTCTTCAAGAAAAAGAATTTTTCAGGGTTGGGGGCGTGAGACAAATGCGAAGCGACGTGAGAATCATTGCGGCAACGCATCGCCCGATCAAAGAAATGGTCAAAAAAGGACTGTTCCGAGAAGATCTTTTTTTTCGCCTAAATGTCCTCTTTTTCGAGCTTGATTCGCTTCACAACCGGAGAGAAGACCTGCCTGCCTTAATTGATTTCTTTTGGGGTAAACTCACCCGAGAACTCGGGCGCAAAGTAAGTTTGTCTCAGTCCGCCCGCGACCAATTGATGAAATATCAGTTTCCAGGCAATATCCGAGAACTCCAAAATATTTTAGAAAGACTCATCGTGCTCGGCCCACAATCAGGAAGCCTAGAATCCGACTCCCTGCCCTCTGAGCTAAAGCAGGCTTCACTTCAGCAGGGAATAGCGACACTCGGCACTGGACTCACAGCAAGGCTCGAAGAGCTCGAGTCTCAATTGATTCGCGAGGCCATGGAGACAACGAACCACAATCAAGTCAAAGCAGCAGAGCTTCTCAAAATCACCCGAGGCGCTCTACAATATAAATTAAAAAAATATGGGATTTATCCACAGGCTGAGGCCGCTTAAAATAGCGGCTATTAGTTTTTTTCTATTCTTACCTTTTTCTACGGCCCAGGCCGAAGATAAAACACCTCCAGTGGCCGAATGGCAACCGACTCCGGTTACCATTACAGGCACATTGTCTCCTTTTACGCTGGCGATCGATGGAACAGTCCTCCATCAAGACTCTCGCCCGATCAATGCCCTTGAGATTAATGAAGAACGGATCCCCGGTGAACCACAAGCG
>JAHFAC010000306.1 GCA_023250755.1 Bacteriovoracaceae bacterium
GATTGGCGATCTACAGATGCGCCCAATTATGCATTTCGCGATGAAGACATCCCCACACTCACCGATCGCTTTTATGAAGCAGCGCGAGCCTATTTGCCTTCATTAAAATCAAGCGACCTGACTCCAGGATTCATCGGCGTCCGTCCAAAACCAGTCGCAGAGGATGGAACGTTACTTGATTTCTATATTAAAAATGAAATCCAGCGTGGATATCCCGGATGGATTAATCTGATCGGAATCGAATCTCCCGGACTGACCTCCTCCTTGGCCATCGCCAAGGAAGTAGCGAGTTTTTTTTAAAAAATCTGATTTGAAAGTGCCCACTGGTAGGTCATCCTCAACCCATCTAAAAGTGCAAATCGAGGACGCCACCCCATCTCCGTCATCCGACTCGCATCCAACAACCTCTGCGGTGCTCCATCCGGTTTGCTTGAATCAAACTCGAGTTCCCCAGTAAACCCAATCACCTCTTTTAAAAGAGTGGCAATCTCAGCAATCGACAAATCCACACCCGTCCCAATATTTAAAAGATCAGGAGACGCATAATTTTGCATCACAAAGTACAAGGCATCCGCGGCATCCTCTACAAACATCAATTCTCTCCGAGGAGAACCGGTCCCCCAAACGATAACACGAGGTGAGTTTTGCAATTTCGCTTTATGAATGCGGCGCATCAATCCAGGGAGAAAATGAGAATGAGTGGGGTGAAAATTATCACCAGGACCATAAAGATTTGCCAGAACTGCTGAAATAAAGGGTTTGCCGTAATGCCGATGAATCATTTCACAGAGCTTGATGCCGACCACTTTCGCAACGGTCGAGCCTTCATTCGTCGGCTCGGGTAAACCCGAGAGAAGACTCTCTTCACGAATCGGCTGAGCTGACAACCGCGGATAGACGCACGAACTTCCCGGAAAAAGAAGCTTCTCGACTCCGAACTCTGCCGCTGCATGAATCACGTTGCACGCAATCATCGTGTTTTCATAAAGAAATTCAGTTTGTCCAGCCGAATTAGCGGTGATCCCGCCCACTTTGCCTGCTGCCAAGAATACGTGGGTAATCGGATGCGCTTTAAACAAGTGCCGAACAGCCGCTTGATCCGTCAGATCGATTTCTTTTCGGTCTTTTAAAATAAGTCGCTCATATCCCTCGGTTCTCAGCTTACGAACCAAAGCCGATCCCAAAAGACCCCGATGACCAGCAACAAATATGCAGCTCTCCCGGTTGAATCCCACCTCAGCCGGATACCATAATCAGAGCCCCTTGAGAACCCCCGTCCCTTCTCGTAACGGCTTGATTTTTGGCTCGCTTGGGATATGTTCCGGCATAATTAAAACCGTGTTCAACTTATAAGCCCTGGGGGGGCAGATCAGGTGAGTGATTCCAAAATGCATAATCAGGTATTCAATCACGAAACGCTGCTTGTCGCCTATCGCAAGCTCATCCTAATCCGAAAATCTGAAGAATGGATTCAGAAAGAATATTTCAAAGATGAAATGAAGACCCCGGTCCACTTAGGCATTGGTGGAGAAGCCATCTCGGTAGGCGTGCAATCCATACTTCCCCAAAAAACAAAGTTTTTTGGGACTTACAGAAATCATTCGATCTTCCTAGCCCTCACCGAAAACACCGACTCATTCTTTGCTGAACTCTACGGAAAGGTCACCGGTTGCGGAAAAGGCAAAGCGGGATCCATGCACCTGTCCGCTCCCGAACAGGGACTCATTGCGACTTCGGCAGTGGTTGCCTCCACCATTCCAGTCGCGGCAGGAGCAGCTTTTTCGAATCAATATCAGGGCAACTCAGACCCCGTCTGTGTATTTTTTGGAGATGGCGCAATGGAAGAGGGCGTTTTTTGGGAAACCCTCAATTTTGCCTCACTTAAAAAATTGAATCTCCTCTTCGTTTGTGAAGACAATGAATTAGCCATCCACACACACTCTTCACAGCGACAAAGCTTTCTCGATTTAGAGAAAGCAATCAGCGGTTTTCGCTGTCCTTTCGGCACCGGAGATGGCTCCGACGTTGTCACTGTCATGACAGAGACTTCTCAGATTTTTGACGAAATGAGGAAGAAGCCAGGCCCTGCGTTCTTGCATTTCAAATATCACCGCTTCTTGGAACATGTGGGCCCCCTTGAGGATTATAAATTCGGTTACCGAGCAAAGCCTGAGAATATGGATGAAAAATTTGATCCCATCCTAAAATGTCGCAGAGAACTTCTGAGAAGAGATATCCCCGTTTCTGAAATCGAAAAGATCGACCTGAATGTCGACCTTCAGATCCAAGCCAGCATCCGTCGTGCGCAGGAGGCACCCTTCCCAAGTCACACAGAACTCAAGACGGATGTCTATTTCAAGCCCGGTTCTCCACTCAACGAGGGAGCCTAGTAAAATGATCCCTAAAATAATTCCTAAAATAATCATTGACCTGCCCCTGATGCAAAATAATATCACCCGCGAAGACCGAGATGTCCTGATCGAATTTTTGAAAGGTGATCCGATCCTGACCCAATCTGAGAACGTCCGTCAATTCGAAGCCGAATGGTCCCAGTGGCTCGGAGTGAAGCACAGTGTTTTTGTAAACTCAGGAGCTTCAGCCAACCTCTTGACCCTCGCCGCACTCAAACATCTCCATGGTTCTGGTGAAGTGATTGTTCCCACGCTGACATGGGTCTCAGACATCGCCTCAGTCATCCAATGCGGATTTAAGCCTGTTTTTGTGGATGTGGATCCCTATACCTTGGGCATGGACTGCAATGAAGTGATTTCCAAACTGAATTCTAAAACACGCGCCGTTTTTTTGACTCACGTTCTCGGGTTCAATGGACTCAATCAAAAACTTTTGGATACACTTCATGAAAAAAACATTCCCTTGATCGAAGATGTCTGCGAATCTCACGGAGCGACCTTCAAAGATCGCCGCCTGGGTAGCTTCGGTTATGTCTCGAATTTCTCTTTCTACTACGCTCACCACCTCAGTACGATCGAGGGCGGGATGATTTGCACCCAGGATGAGCGTTTTTTTCAAACCGTCCGGATGTTGAGGTCTCATGGGATGGTGCGTGAGGCCACATCAGAAGATTTAAAAGCAAAATATCAGCAAGAATACCCTGAATTGAATCCAGAATTCATCTTTGCCTATCCAGCCTATAATGTTCGGAGCACAGAGCTCAATGCCGTGATCGGGCGCAATCAATTGAAGCGCTTAGATGAGAACAACTTAAAGCGAACCGCAAATTTCAAACTCTTTCTCTCCTGCCTTGATCCAGAAAAATACCGGACTGACTTTGCAGTCGAGGGTTCCGTTAACTATGCATTTACCTTGGTTTTAAAAAAGCCTGATCCGCGATTTTGTGAATCGGTAATGAAAGCACTTCGAGAGGCCAAAGTGGAATATCGTCGCGGACTTTCAG
>JAHFAC010000011.1:0-6943 GCA_023250755.1 Bacteriovoracaceae bacterium
ACGAGCGGTCGGATTGGTGCCGATCAGTTTTTCACCGGCGGGTGGTGATTTTGTCATTCTTAGGTTCCCCTTGGGCAATTCCCAGGGATAAAATGGTTCTAAAGGCATCTTCGACTCTCATTTGAGTTTCGATGACCTCTTTTTCAGAGACAATTAAGTGAAATCCTGAGGTAGGATTTGGAGTTGCGGGAAGAAATACGTTCAAATGATGGGGGGGCACTGATGCACCCTTTGCTGGGCCTGTGACGAATGCAAGTACCCACATTCCCTTTCGTGGCCACTCAATGTAGACTACGCGGCTAAATTGCTGACCTCCGCCCGAAGCCATTGCCTTGAGAAGTTGATCCAGTGCGCCGTAAATGCTTCGAAGAACGGGGATGCGTTGAATGATTTCAGCCAGAAATTCAAGAACTTTTTGCCCCAAATATTGTTTTGAGGCCCACCCGAGCAAAGATAATCCCAGGGTGAGTAAAAAGGTGGTCCCCACCGTAAAAGCGAGATTGACAAGAAAGTTATCAGGTCTCCATGCATCGGGCAGAAGGCCCCGAAGTCCCCAGAGAAGGGCTAAAACTTTGCCTAGAATCCATCCAATGACGGCAATTGGAATGATCACAAAAATGCCAGAGAAGAGGTGACTTCTAATTAAGGATCCGAGTTTCGGAAGGGGCGGGCGGCGTGAAGAAGCCATAAGAGAGAAGTCCTTTCATTCAAAAATTCAAACTTAGGGATACTCCACCCCCCAAAATTTTACCACCTGCCTCGTAGCTTGGTGCTCCATTCTTGGTGTTCCCGCTGCCGGTGCCCTTTTCATCGCCGGGGGTTTTTGTAATCGTTTGTGTAATGAGTTGGTGGAGGGCTGCGTGAAAATCGAGCTGACAGTTCGTATCAAATCCCAAGAAATGTCGGAACTTGAATCCTGCTCCTGCAGTGTACATGTGTTTTGGAGGATCCAGATAGTTACCTGCATCCGTAGGAATATTTTTTAAAAAGCTGGGTCGATAGGCATATCCCAGCCGGATCGACCAGGTTTCAAAGCTAATCTCGTGGGCGATTCGTGGGATAAGGATGTTTTGATATTCAAAAGTCGGATTTTGACTTGGTGAAAAATTCACTCCTCCATTTTGGGTTTTGGGGCTCTCAATTGAAAGGGCAGGTGTCTCAAATTGACTCCAGAGTTGGTAATCCGCTTGGAGAACGAGACGGGTCATCTGAGTATAGGCTAGACTCCCGCCGATTTCGAGTGTGAGTGGATCGTAAAATAAAGTAGAAAGTGCCGAAAAATTAAAATCCAAGATCGGGAGATTTCCGAGGGCTCGCGCCCCCGTACTCATGGTGAGGGTGTTGGTTGCTTTGGCCGGAAAGCGTATGACAGCACCGAGATTAAAATCCCCGGTAGAGGGTAGAGTGCCGGGTTCTTTACTGGAGCGACCCGGTGCAAGGAGGAGACCTAGCACGGGCGAAGCTTTGGGCTTCATACTCGCGGAAAAACGCATATTCGAAGGCTTTGAGGTATCGGTTTGGAGGAGGAGGGTGCCGTTAGTGGTGAGCGAAAAAACGGTGTGGAGTCCTACGCCCATGAAAACACCCGGGATGAGTTCCATTCCGACCCCGAATTCGACTTGGGGACGTTGTGTTCTGGCCCTGTAAAGCACGTATTCAGGAATGAAGGTTTCACCTGTATCAAGATAGGCAAGCTGATTGATCGGAAAAAAAGTCGTCATCCCGAAGGTGAGGTGAAAAAAATGGGGCAAGATCACATAGGAGAGACCCAGACTTTGTCCAAGTGTGCTCCGGTAGGTGGTATCGACATCTCCCGAGGTGAGACGATCTGAGGTGTAATCATTCTCAATCACGACGTTTGTGATCGCTCGAAAACGAGGCTCCATATCCATCAGTCCCCAACTCAGAGTCAGGCGCTTATTTCCAGGAAGGGGCAATGATGCTGGGTTGGAATAGGCTGCATACGCATCTGAGTCTGTGTTCAAGCCCAGTCCGGTGGTGGTCCCTGCCAATGCAGCAGATCGAGAGCCAAAACCGAACGCTTCGCCAACGTTTGCAAAACAGGAGGTAGGAGGAATGAAGATCAATCCCAATAGGGAGACTGTCAGTAAAACTTTAATAATCATCCCGGATTTTATATCATCTCAACCGCAGTGCTGCTGCAAAAAATTTCTCCCAATCTTCCCAGCCTAGCATTTCGGCGCGGCGGGTGCCGTCGATACCCGATTGGGCGAGGGCCTCTCTCCAGATTCCACTTGAAGGTAAAGAGGATCTCAGCATTTTACGGCGGTGAGCGAAGCAGGTTTTTACTAAATTTTCGAAGAGAGCTTCATTTTCAGCCGACTCGGTGTTTGGGATTCTCGCCAACGCTCGAGGCGTAAGAATAACAACCTCGGAATTAACTTGGGGTGGAGGAGAAAAAGATCGGGGTGGAACAGAAACGAGTTTTTTCACATCCCAGCGGTTCTGAATCCAGATGGACAGGCTACCCCAATCTTTGGTTCCAGAGGTGGCACGAAGTCTGTGTGCCACCTCCGCTTGAAACATGAGAACCATCACAGTAATTTTATGAGGATACTTTGCCAAAGTAGTGAGAATTCGAGTTCCCGCTGAGTAAGGGAGGTTAGAAACTACGGCCAGAGGGGTGGACTGTAACCAGTGCTGAGAGGTGAGCTCAAGAAAATCAGCTTCTTCGATCTGAAGTTTAAAATGAGAGGATAAAGCTTCATCTTTCCATCGCTGCGCTAAAATTCTGTCTTTTTCGCAAAGGATTAATTTTGGAACAGCAGGCTCTGATTTGAGCATTGCCAAAATCGGCTCAGTGATTGCCCCTTTGCCTGGGCCAATTTCTAGCAAGGCCTGGCAATCACCTCGCTTTGCTTCGGTCAGGACTGTTTCTGCGATTTGCTGTGTAATGGTACGATCTTTCAAAAAATGCTGACCGAAGGCGCGGCGTTTATTAAAGGGTGACATTGACTGTCCTCATGTCTCTGGATTGGCAATAGCATTGAGTGTGAGCAGCTCTTTGCCGCGTAAGAACTTCCCTTGAGCGAGTCGAAAAGCCCCGGCACCTGCAATCATCGCAGCATTATCGGTGCAATATTTTAGTTGAGGAAAAATCGGAGGTGACTCAAAACCGATTTTTTCCCACTCGGCGCTCAGTCGCCCCCGCAGGCGACTATTGGCCGCAACTCCACCGACTACTGCGAGGGATCGGCACCCATGAATTTTAGCGGCTAACCCTATTTTAATGAGGAGGGCATCGACAATGGCCTCTTGAATCGAAGCACAAAGATCAGGAATGTTTTTTTCGAGGATTCCTGCTGTCTTTAGTTTTTCAGCAGTCAGGGCGACTGCAGTTTTTAAACCACTAAAGGAAAAATCCAAAGTCGCTTTTTGAGGTAATGCTCGTGGGAATTCGAAAGCTTTGGGATTACCTTTTTGAGCAGTTTCATCGATTTCTTTTCCGCCCGGATAAGGAAACCCGAGGAGTTTGGCAGTTTTGTCAAAAGCCTCACCTGCGGCATCATCGCGTGAGCGACCCACCAAAGAACGGTTAAGAAAATCAGGTGGCCAAAGCTCAGGAGGTCCTGGAACGCAATAAAGATTCGAGTGTCCACCCGAAACGATCGCTAAAAGTAGTGGAAATAAGAGATCACTTCGGTCTACGCGATCCAAAAAAACACTCGCCGCATGTCCTTCGAGGTGATGGACTGGGATGAGTGGTTTTTCATGCGCATAAGCCAGCGCTTTGGCGGCACTGACCCCCACCAGAAGAGCACCCACCAGGCCTGGACGATTTGTGACGGCAATGGCATCCACGGCCTCGGCCGATGAAAATCCAGCGCTCTTGAGCGCCTGTTCGATCATGTGGTTCACTGTTTCAAGGTGATTGCGCGACGCGATTTCAGGAACGACCCCACCGTAGGGTCGATGAATCCTGATTTGTGAAAAAGTGGATACGCTCAACACATCGAGTCGCTCAGGTCCATAGCGAACCACTGCGGCACTACATTCATCACACGAGCTTTCGATTCCCAAAAGAGTTTTCAATCGTCTTTTTCTTCGCTGAGTTCTCCGGCTGGGCACGTGATCAAAACGCGTTTTTGAGCGATCTTTTCCAGATCCGGTTTACCAGCCTTATACCACTCTGGTGCGCGTTCTGCTGTATGACATTTGAGACATTGATGTTGGGGTACTGATTTGGAGTAAGTGCCTGAAAAAGGGTGCCCTTGTCCTGGCTGATGGCAGTTTTCACACTGAACATTGACCCAGATCCGCTCAAAAGATGACAAACTTCGCTTCAGTGGAGTGGATTCTGTCGAAGTTCGAGTGATTTTGACCTTTTCGTCCAAAGATCGAGCTTCATGTACTTGTTTGAGATAATAGAGCAAGTCTTCTTCGGGGGGGGGAGGACCGCCAGTATTGAACACAGCCATTCGATCGATATTGCTAAATCCGTCAACTTCACCGAGGCCAACGGAATGGCAGCTTAAGCATTCTTTGTTTTTGGTCTGCTGATCTTTGACTAATGCAGCGAAGGCGTTTGCGTGACGGGTTTTTCGCCAAAAATCAAATTGCTTGAAGTGGCACTCGGCGCAACGCGGAAAAGTATGGTATTTCGCGGTCAAGCTTTCACTGGCAGTGAGGATAACCGAATGGCTTGCCTCCTCGGTGTTGAGTTTAGCTAGGGCCGATTTAAATTCGTGGACTAAGTTTGTTTGCTCGTTCGGACTTTCATAACCCGCGTCTAGGCCAATCAACTGGTGATTCTCGTTATTAAAGGGATGGATCAGCGGAACCACGCCGATGTATTGGTTTCGAAATGAAGACTGATAGATCCAAGTCGAACCCACTTTAACTGGATTTTGAAGAAACGACTGAGAGTGCCCCCCAATAATCATGTCAATGCCCTTCACGGCTTTGGCAAGTGCGACGTCTGCATCATAGCCTTGATGGGTAAGTGCTATTACCAGATCGGATTTTTTTCTTAAGCCAGGCACCTCATGTTTGGCGGTACTAATGGGGTCAGAGGCTTTTAGCTCCTTTGGCCATTTCAGATTTTTTCCGACTAATCCAATGACGGATATGCGGATGATTTGGCCCTGATTTTTTCTTTTAAAAACCGCGAAGGCCGATAAGAAATTTTGTCCATCCCGCTTTTTTAGATTTGCCGCCAAGAATTGGATTTTTGTTTTTTTCCTTAAATTTTCAAAAATCTTCAGTCCCATGGCAAAATCTTTTTCACCCGGGACCACTGCGTCATGGTGAGTGAGATCCATCGACTTGAGAAGGTAGGTGGCCTGAAGCTCAGATTGTCCAGCCAATGCGATCGGAATCACATCGGTAGGAAAGAGCAAGTCACCCGCGTCCAATTGCAGGATCTCTTGGTCTGGAAGTTTCTTTAGCAAGTTGCTTTTTCGAAGCATTCCGCCTTGGGGATTGCTCCGGCATCCACAGGGCTCAATCTCTCCCATGACGTCATTGGTATAGACCAAGGTTGCAGCCCTTGCTGAGGGGGGAAAAAGGAGGGGACCGCAAAAAATTAAATAGAGAAAAATTGAGTGCTTTAGCCTGTTAAGGAGGGCCTCAACTATTGCGTTCATTTTGATTTAGACTTGGCCTTTTTGGCTTCTGGAGATTTTGGGAATTTTTCAACGAGCTCTTGGTAAAAGCCTTTTGCGTCATCCTTCATGCCTAATGCATCAAAGGCGAGACCTATCTTATAAAGTGCTGCAGGTAGTTTTTTGGAGTGGTGATACTTTTCAGGGAATTTGGAGAAATCGATAATGGCTTTTTTAAATTGTTTGAGCTGGTAGTAGGCTTCTCCACGCAAAAAGAGCGCATCTTCGGTGTTTTTACCCTTTGGGTTTTTTAAATATTGTGAAAAATTTTCAATCGATGCTTCGTATTCTTTGGCCCGAAATTGATCGCGGCCTTTTTCAAAAAGCTCAACCGCATCTCCTGCGGGAACGGTATTTTGGAATTTTTTGATCGCTTCGAGCATATTGGCCTGTGCCTGTTCCAGCTCTATAATCCGCGTTTCTAGTTTTTTCAGATCCTCTTTGGATGCCGGGCCGTTGGGGGATCCCGCCTGTTGTTGGTGGTTTCTTTCGAGGTCATCAATTCGTCCAGTCAGTCGGGTGATTTCGCTTTTTATTTCGTCAATGGCATATTGGCCTTGTGGGGCAACTTCTTTTACTTGAACGGGCTGGGGTGACGCTGCTGCTTCGGGAGTGTCAGACCCATCTTCTTTGAGTTGGGCGCGTGTTTTGAGGCATCCAGTGAGAGAGAGCAGAAGCACTAAGCTGAGGAAGGCGTGAAGTGTTGCTTTCATTTTTCTATCATGTCACCGCAAGAGACCGAGAGCAAGGGGGGGATCTTTCAATGAGGTTCGGGGGAAGTCTCGGGTTGAGGTGTGGGCTGAGTTTTTTGTTTGTTGGGAGGGAGCGGCCCCTCAGTGCGTTGATCATTTCCGAGTGGTACATTTGATAAAGGATCGGGCGCAGTCTGGTCCGAGCGGGATCCTCCAGATTGAATTGAGGTGAATTCGGCCTGTTCTGCATAGCGTCGTGCCTTTTGGGCATAGTCATCTGCCATCTCAAAGTTCTTAAATTTGTATTCGTTTTTGGCTTTGAAAAACCATTCATTGGCTTGTCTAAAGAGTTCAGGAGCTAATGTGTCCGCCTGCACTTCGCGAGCAGCTCGAATTGCAGCAGCGGTATCTGACATTAACTGCACGGGACGAGGATGGAGAATAGAACACCCTACTTCACACTGCGAAGTGACTAAGACAGTGAGAATGGATACTAGAAAGCTCGATAGTCTTGAAAACTTATGAAACTCGGAGTTTCCTGACATTATTTCGAGGTGATGACAAAGTTTGCCCTGCGATTTTTAGCATAAGCCTCTTCGCTCGTCGCTTGATCCAAAAGTCGTTCTT
>JAHFAC010000011.1:6953-13935 GCA_023250755.1 Bacteriovoracaceae bacterium
CCGTAGCTAATGGTGGATAGACGGGCCTCTTCAACTCCTAGATCTTGCATTATTTTTTTAACTGCTGAGGCACGTTTTTCACCTAAAGCAATATTGTATTGAATACCACCGCGCTGATCACAGTGACCTTCGACTTGAACTTTCAGAGACGCCCTCTCTTTGAGAATCTTTGCATTTGCTTCGATCGTTTTTTTTGCTTCGCTATCCAGGAGGAACGAGTCAAAGGGGAAGTGGATCGTCTGTAGCCCGGCTGCCTTACCTGAGTCAGAGTCACCTAAGGTGCTTTCTTCAATAGAGGAAGACGTTGTGGGTGAAGAAGCGCCTTCTGTCGTTTTTTTCCCAGCGCAACCAAAAGCGGATAAAATCGCGAGTGTTGCCAACATCATGCTCAAGCTGCTAAAAAAAGTACGTTCGATCTTCATTTTCATCCTCCTCGATGTGCAGTTCTTTTCTAGATAATGATGTCCACCATAGTCCAGTATTTGAAAAAATCAAAGAGGAGAGTTAGGGGGTTGGATTGGCGGACATCCGGTCTGGTTTTGCGACGCCCAATTGAGTTGAGCCTGTTCTCGGAATGGCATTGGGCGAGCATCTCTTTCTTTTTGGAGGTATTCAAAAATGAGTGATTTAAACAAAGTTTTGCTTGTTGGCCGCTTGGGCACTGATCCTGTTCAAAGACGTACAAAGACCGGGGTTCCGGTGGTTCATTTTTCATTGGCAACACATTACAAGTACATGAGCGAAGATGAGTCGACAGGGACTGATCGGCTGAATGAAGAAACGCAGTGGCACCGGATCGTGGTTTGGGGAAAAAAGGGAGAGGCATGCGCTCGGTATTTAAAAAAAGGGCGTACGGTTCTCGTTGAAGGAATGATTCGCGCTCGCAAATATGATGGAAAACAGGGAGAGACTAGGATGGCATTTGAGATTCATGCAGATCATGTGGGTTTTTTAGGGGGCAAGCGTGAGAGTTCCTCCGCGCAAGGGGTTATGAGTGAGGACGAAGTTTCTCTCGAGATGACAGAGACGATCCCAACTTCTACGACTTTGAATTAGCGCTCTTTTTTTTGTTTGGTTCTTTAGCTATTCTGCCCGCCTCACTAGGTCTCCCATCATGATGGCGGGAGGGATGATTGTCGGGGCTTGGTCCACTGGGATCATTTTTTCGAGCCTGGCGATGGCCGCATTGCTTTCGACATGAATCACCTTGAGGCGGGCAAAAGGAAAGGTGACATCCTTGTAGAGTTTTTCGTTTCTAACATCAAAAGTTGGCTCTCGTCGCAGTACCTCAAGGACCGTGCCCTTTCGGATTCCCTGAAGGCTGCCCATATTGATGTAGTAATCTTTTTGAGGAGTTTCGCCTACATTCCCAAAATCCATCGCTCTTTGAACACTATAGATGACAAAATCGTCTGCTGCTGCGCGTTGACTTAAGGCGGCGAGTAAGGCTAGGGTAGCGATTCCACCCAAACTAAGAGCCCATCGGTTGATTCTTCCAAATAAGAACACGATTCTATCCTCTGTTTTCCTATCGGCAAGAATTGCCTTAGCTTAAATCGAAATATAAACGCAGAGCATTATGGAATTTTTTGATGAAATTTCGAAATAGACCGAAAAGAACCTAAAGGACCTCCAAAGGGCCCACAAGAGGAAATGAAAAGGGAGAAAGTTTTGTCAATCACATCCCCCACTCGTCAGCAGCCCTATCTGGCCGTAGATATCCACACTTTTCGGAATGCTACGAGGGATATCGGATTTGATGTTTATTTAAAACTTTCAGAGGATAACTTCGCTCATATTTTTTCTAGAGTTACGGGGTTGGACTATAAACGTCTGGCACAGTACATTTCAAAGGGGATTAAAGAGCTTTACATCCATCCAGAGGATGAGGCAGTTTACAAGGCTTTTACCACCGCCACAGCTGAATCTATTTTTAATGATCCAAATACTTCTGCTGAGAAAAAAATTGCCACTCTCCTCAATATGACCGAGCAAAACATGGCTGAACTTTTTACGCTGATTAACGTTGATGAAGAAACAGCGGTTAAATCACAAAAAGTTGTAAGGAGTTATGTCGCTCTTTTGAGCGAAAACCCCAAAAGTCTCGCAATTATTTTAAAATTGGTATCACACGGCGAGTATCTTTATTACCATTCAATCGCTGCCGCTATTTTCAGTATGTTCATTGCTCGGGCGACGGGACAGTTCAAACAGAAATTTTTGGAAATCGTGGGAATGGGTGGGTTTTTACATGATATTGGTTGCACGCACATTCCTAAAGAAATCCTGCTTAACTCACATGAACTGACAGCCAGTCAGTGGAGAGAGATCCGGCAACATCCTAAGGTTGGATTGCAGATGATAGAAAAAACACCCCATGTCCCCGATGAGGTGCGTTATATTGTTTACCAACACCATGAACAGATGAACGGACTCGGGTATCCAAATGGGTTACTCGGGCCCGCTATTTATTATCCCGCGAGAATTGTCGCATTGGCCGATAGTTTCAGTGCATTGATCAGTCTTCGTCCCTTTCGAGCGGCGTATACGGTAGAACAAGCGGTGAAGATCATCCAATCTGAAGAGGGTAAGTTTGATCCGGATTTAGTAAAGATCCTACCTTCGATTTTTTTGAGACCTTCTAGCGAACAGAAGGCAGCCTAATGATCATCTGTTTGCTTCGAGGTAGCGTTTTTTTGTTTCTTTGTCGATTCGATAATATTTGTATTTGTTCAAAATAATCTCGTTTGCGCGATAGTTCAAGAACCAAGGCTGTGAAAGCCTATAGTCTGAGTGATAATAGCCCAGGGCCCAGGGGCATTCTTCTTGAAGGATGTCTTCCATCTTTTGAATCAGGGCGGCATGCTTAGCGCTGGTCTCAAGAATTGCGATTTGTTCGTAGAGTTTATTCATCTCAGGGTGGTCAAAGTTGGATTCGTTCGGGCCTGGGGCTTTATTTCCGCCGTAAAGAAGTTGATAGTTATTTTCTGCGTCGGGATAATCCATCGTCCAGCCCCCGTAAGCGACTTGAAGATTTCCTTGTTTTGCCTTTTCAAGATAGGCTGGAAAAGTATTGTAAATGACATTGAGCTTGATTCCGATGGCACCGAATTGTTCCGAGAAAAACTCTCCCAGTTGTCGGTTCAAACTGTCTGAACCTCTCATGTCAAAATTGATGGGTGGGAGACCTTTGCCTTCGGGATAACCTGCTTTTTTTAAGAGTTCTCTGGCTTGCTTGAGATTGTAGTCGTACTTGATTTTAGAATTTTCTGGGCGATCCGGAATTCCTGGTGGAAGGGCGTTGACCATTTTCTTTCCACGTCCATTTGTGAATTTTTCAATCCAGCGATCTCGATCGATGGAGGCGGACAACGCTTGGCGGAGGTATTTGTTTCCTCCAATGAGTTTGTCTTTCATGTTGAATGAAACGTAATAGAAGGCAGCCCCAACCTCGATGCTGAGACGCAGTCCCTTAGAAGCAAGGTTAGGCGAAAGATTAACTTGATTGGTGATTGCTTGGCTGAAATTATCTTTAGGGATGCTCATCATATCAAGCTCGCCTTTGAGGAATTTGAGCCAAGCCGGCTGGTCTTCTTTGATTACGTCAATGGAAATCCGGTCGAGAAAGGGCATGGATTTACCCGCATCGGCTAACATCCCTTTTTTTTGAAATTCGGTGCTCGCAGTGGATGGATAGGGGTCTGTGCGATAAGTGGGGTTGCGCTCAAGGATTAGGCGATGTCCTCGCTCCCAGGTTTTTAAAATAAAAGGCCCGGTCCCGATGGGATGGTCCACTAAATTTCCTTGCTCATCGGCATAGGCGGCCACAGCCTCATGAGCGACTGGAGAGGCAAAACCCATACAAAGAATGTAGAGCAATTGAGGATAGGGCTTGACCAGCTTTAGCTGGAGCGTGTGGTCGTCAAGAACTTGGATTCCTTCAATCTTTTCTGAAAAAATCTGAGTCACCTCATTTTTTTGAGCTTTGGTGAGTTTGTCGTGAAATTCATTAAAGCCCACGATTTTTCCCTCAAAAATCCAAGACCCTTGTGACTGAATCGAAGGAAGTGCAAGGCGCTTGAAGGCATAGGCGAAATCTTGAGCGACCAGTTCGCGCCCCTTGCCCTCATTTTCTTTAAAGGCCGGATCGTCCTGGAATTTAATCCCGTGTTTAAGGGGAATAGTGACTGTTAAGCGATCTGTTGAAAAAATGGGCATGCGGGCTGCCAGAAGAGGGACCACTTTATAGGTTTCTGAAAGATAGTCGTACTGGTAAAGCGTCTCAAGAATAGCAGGGACAACATCAAGGCTAATGACGTCGTAGGCATTGGCCGGATCGAAGGTTTTGACATCATCTGAGTGAACGCGATGAAGCACTACTAAGTTTCCGTCTTGGTTTTTCTGAGTGCAACCGCTCGTGAATAAAAGGGAGATCAAGAGAGAGTGAAAAAGAGAGAGGGTGATTGGAAAAATAATGAATTTTGATTTTAAAAAACGCATTGAAATATCCCCCAATTCAGACGTGGCTAGGAATAACGGATTCGGGAGAGCGGGTAAAGGAGAAAGCGATGGTATTTTATTCCTTCTCTCTTACCCATTTCTTTGCTTCTTCTAATGCCTTTGTAAGTCCTGAGGCGTTGGTACCTCCGGCTTGAGCCAAGTCGGGTCGGCCGCCCCCTTTTCCTCCGATGAGGGGGGCAAGATTTTTTAAAAGATCGCTTGCGTTGATGCTTTTTTGGGCTTGGGGCCCGACAGCGACCAATAGGGAGGCTTTTTCAGAGGCGGGTTCTTGCATTCCCAAAATGATCACTGCATCTGGAGCTTTTTGCTTCAGGCGATCTGAAAGGTCTCGCAGACGTTTGATACCTTGAGAATCCGGCACGCAAAGGGCGGTGATGAGGCGTACTCCGAAGAGCGTTTCTGCTTTTGTCAGCAGGTCATCTACCTCTTGACCTGCGCTTTTTGCCTGGAGTTGCTCAAGTTGTTTACGAAGATCTCGCTCAGCAGCCGCTATTTTGTCTAGGCGTCCTAGAATTTCATCCACGTTTGAAGCTTTTAGGCGATCACGAATGAGCTTGAGTTCACTATCGTGGCCGCGAAGGTAGTCGAACGCTCCTTTTGAAGTATAGGCAATGATTCTACGAACTCCCGCCGCAATTCCAGTCTCGCTCGAAATTTTGAAAAGATGGATTTCTGAGGAGTTGTCGACATGGGTACCACCACAAAGCTCTGTTGAAAAATCTCCTACTTTAACCACTCGGACGACATTTCCGTATTTTTCTCCAAAAAAAGCGATTGCCCCTTGTGCAATCGCTTTTTCTTTGGACATTTCTTTCTTGTCAACATGCTCCGCTTGCCAAATTTTTTCGTTAATTCGGTCTTCAACTTGCTGAAGTTCTTTTTCACTCAAGGGCTGAAAATGGGTGAAATCAAAACGTAACAAATCAGAGGTGACAAGAGATCCAGCTTGTTTTACGTGGTTGCCCAGAATGTCACGGAGGGCCCAATGAAGGAGATGAGTGGCCGTATGATTGCGAGCAGTGAGGGCTCGAAGCGCGACATCGGTCTCTTGTGTGTAGATGTCGCCTATCCGGAGAGTGCCCTTTTTGGGTCGAATGTGGACGACGGTCAAGTCGGGGACTGGTTTTTGAACATCAATCACTTCACCTTCGAAGTCCTTGCCATCAGTGATGCGTCCGCGATCCCCCACTTGCCCCCCACTTTCACCGTAAAACGGGGTTTCAGTAAAAATCGCCTCAAGAATGATCCCCTTTTCAAGACTATCGGCAGTGGCTGCTAGAGTTGGTGTGACGAAGGAGGTTTGAGATTTGAGTCCACTGTCATTTGGAACCAGGAGAGCGGCACATTCTGCTCGGGCTGAGTGTTGATCATAGCCGACGAAACGAGGGAGTTTTTCCTTTATCTTAAGTTCCGCGGCGATTTTTAAATACATCTCGTCTAGGGATTCTTGTCCAGAGCCTTTCCAGTGTTTACGGGACTCCGTTCGTTGATGATCCATGGCTTTTTCAAAACCGATCTCGTCCACAGGAATATTTTTTTCTAAACAAATGACTTTGGTCAAGTCGAGCGGAAATCCATAGGTGTCATAAAGTTTAAACGCCACTTCGCCCGGAAGGGTTTTTGATGCATTGAGCTTAGAGGTCTCTTCGTCAAGCAGAACGAGGCCTCGTTCGAGGGTTCGAAAAAACTGCTCTTCTTCGGCCTGAATCGCTTTTTCAATAAATGCGCGTTTTTCAGTTAGATCGGGATAGGCTTCCTGCATTTGATCGACCACAAAAAGAGCGGTTTTATGGAGAAAAGGGGAGTCAAAGCCCAATTTCTTACCATGGCGGATAGCGCGGCGGAGAATGCGTCTCAGGACATAGCCGCGTCCTTCGTTGGAGGGAAGAACACCGTCACCGATTAAGAAAGCTGCCGCGCGTGAGTGATCGGCGATGACTCGAAAAGAAACAGCAAGATCATTTTGTGGGTTATAGGATTTTTTTGCAAGTAGTTCAGTCTTCGAAATCAGAGTACGAAATCCGTCTGTTTCATAGTTGGTGTCAACCTGCTGTAGGATGGCGGCAATACGTTCAAGTCCTGCTCCGGTGTCTACGGATGGTTTTGGAAGTGGAGCCAGTCTCCCCTTAGCATCGCGCTCAAATTGCATGAAAACAAGATTCCAAAATTCGATATATCGATCACAATCGCAACCCATCCCGCAGGTAGTTTTTCCACAAGAATATTTTTCGCCTCGATCGATAAAAATTTCACTGCAAGGCCCGCAGGGACCCGTATCCCCCATGGCCCAGAAATTGTCTTTTTCACCAAATTTAAAAATGCGATCAGTGGAAATTCCTTCTTGCTTGTGCCAGAGGTTGGCGGCTTCGTCGTCTTTTTCGAAGACGGTCACGTAGAGGTTTTCCTTGGGCAAGGCTAACTCGCGAGTGACGAACTCCCATGCGTAATGAATCGCCTCTTT
>JAHFAC010000012.1 GCA_023250755.1 Bacteriovoracaceae bacterium
AAGCACTCAGTCTCCACATCATTTCATTCCGACCCTTTCTGTAGGCGTAGTGCCTGTTAAAACCGCAATCATGAAATAATAATTCCTCAAATGATTCATCAGAGCATCAGCCTTCAACATCACAAACTTGCTTTTGCTCTGTTTAAATAGAGCAATCACTTGAAGCAGGAGTTCATCTCCTCTGGCCGTAATCTCCCCTTCTCTCAATTGATTTGCTAAATTTCGTTCCATAATATGATCCTGTACAAGGGGTGGCTCACTTACGGGGATCTTTAGCGTCATCAGAGCCTGAATTAATTCTTGTTGGAGCCCACGAAGCCTTGCCTGAAGGTCCGGACTAGGATTTTGATCATACTCGTGCGCTAATTTTTCGATCTTTTCGCCATATTCATGAATCAACCCAAAGAGTGACCGATCCAAAAACTGTGTTGAAAGTCGAAGCGCTAAAGTACTGACTTGAGATGCTCGAGTAAGAAGCTTTCCGCTCCCACCCCCAGTATAAAGCGTCTCATCAAAATTTTTCACTGCTGTTTTGAGCTGCGCTTCCAAATCAGCGCGTTGATAATGATCCACGCCCAACGTGATCAAACGATCTAAAACCAAGCCCACCAGAATCCCAACGGCCCAGACCACTACCGTTGGAGTTACTTTTTCTGGCGAGGGTGTTGCCATTCCGATAGTCGAAACCCCCTCAATGCATCGCCCCGCCTTCGCCAACCAGAGAAGGGTCTGAACCACGACTTCTCCCGCGGCCAATGAACCTGTTAATAAAAGAAGATCATTGCCTAAATCATTCAGATCATAAGAAGCGTCATCACTATCAACGCCTAATCGAAGAATTTCGGCGGGTGCAGGCCCAACGGCATGCCCGGCGTCCCTAGCAAACCTAGCAAACACCGCAAAACCAGCATAATGCCCTGCCAAAGCGCCTGCGAAGGGGAGAAAACTCCCTGCAGCAGGATAGTGAGTTGCTAAAAATCTGAAAATCCTAAAGTAACGGGGCGTCGCCTCAGGTTTGACCAACATCACCAGACCTGTCAAAAGCAGCCCAACGGAGCCAGCAACCGCACCTACCGTAGTACAGGTCTTCACTGTATTAGCTTGATTCAGTGCAACGACCCGAGCAGACTGACCAAAGTCTTTTTCAAATTTACTTTGAAGCGATCTGGCAAGGTCACTGATTGCCTGGGGCGATTGAGAAAACTTCTGGTCGATTAATTTCAACTTTTCAACATAAGACCCAGGATCTGAAAAAACCTGTCCCATGAGATCGTCAATCAAAATATCTAATTGAGTTAATTTAGAATCCTCAACAACAGCATCTCCACCCCCATACACCTCGGGATAAAGATGGATCAATTCTTCTAAATTAGCCTGAAAAATTTTTCCATCCTCTGCCCTGACAGAAGCTGCAAAAAATGCCATTATCACTGGCACGATGAAAAATAAAATACTTTTCCGGTTTCTCGCCCTCATTGTGATTTCGCCCCACTTTGCTGGGACAATTTATTTTCTCTCATTTTTAAAAGAATGGCCGAGAGCTCCTCATCTACCCGAGGCATTTGAACAATCCACGCTCTCCCTTGGGCCACTCTCTGTGCAAGCCGGACATATGCCTGCTGGGCTGATGCAAAGTCCTCGACACTCAAGCTACCTGAACGATGACGGTGCTCAATTTTACCAAAAGTCTTTTCGAGCTTTTCCCATTCTCCCGGAAAAATATCCCATTCCAGCTCGTGGGTGAACATCTTCAGCGGAGTATATAAACCACTCACCATTTGCCGTTCATTCGGGTTACGGAGAGCACGCTCAAGACTGTAGAAGTCTTCTAAATCCGAAAAAATTTGGTGACGTTCAATCCAAAGCCCAGCTTGAGTCCAAAGACCGCTCCCTAAACCCTTGAGCAGGTAGTAAAATGCAGGCGAAAGACAAACGCCATTCATCCCAACAAACCATGCCGATTGCCAGTGGAAGGCTTGAACGGTCGCATTCATTTCTGAAAAATTGTAAAAGCTCTCACCCTCTGTGCCACTGTAGTACAAGCCTTCGATCTGATCAGATCGCTCCCATTGTCTCCACTGCTCCCATCCTTGATAAATCATATCGGGAAAGAAAAAAACCATTGCTGCACTCAAATATCCCTTAAGGAATGGCTGAAGTGCTCGATCCTCAAGCACCTTTGCACTCAGCCGAAGAGCGCTCAATCCCGGAATTTTCCTGAGCCAAGGGCTGGCCCACCGAGTGAGAAAAAAGCCCTTACTGGTGATCCCCTTTGCTACCTGAAGAAGGATAATGGGTAAAAACGGGGCAAAAAATTTTCCGCCGTACCGATGGGAGAGCGTGTGGTGCCAGGATGGTGTTAAAATGGACTCAGCCATCTCCTCTTTTTTCATCTTGAACTCAGGAAAGACTTTAAAAAACAAACTTGAGAACTGACTCGATGCCACGATCGTAAAGATTTTCTCCAAATCCTCTGTTTGCCCAATATCCCAAATCTGCTTTTCGATCATATTTCGTCTTTGGAGCAAGACTTCATTCAACCATGACTCGACCTGCTCATGATTAGCCCCTTCTGGACTCGTCAACGCCTGATAAAATGGGGCAGAATTCGTTTTTCCATCAGGACGGGCAACGGAGACATGGAGTGACAACTCTGGATACTTACTCAGGGCCCGCTCAGAAATCGCTGTAAAATAACGCTTACGGACTGTGGCATCTTCCAAATTTCTCAATTGTAAATTTCGCAGTTGATTGACACTCGGTCCATTGAATTGAAACCAATCACCGATCGTTAAGAGTTTTTTGATGTTATCCTTGAAGCTCTCGGCCAACTCTCTCTGATCTTGAACATCTTCAATCTGTATTTCAGGATAGTTTTCAAGGAGGTGCTTTAATGGCAATTCATGATCTAAGTAATTCTTTGCGCGTTCAATCGAAACCTGCCCACCCTCTACAACTTCTGGGCTGGTCAAATTTCCAAGCAATTCGATATATTTTTCACGAACTAAAGAATACGACCCTTCTTGAACCAATCCAAACACCCAGTCCTGAAGGCTCTGATCCGGGGACAATTTTTCCAGTTCTGGCGACATTGCCTGCAAAAAAGCAACAGGCTCAATTGCATTGCCCGTAGCATATGCGCGCTCTGATTCATTGACCTTCACGGCAGATGCCATCAAATTCTCAATCAAACGCGCCCGACGAGTTTTTCGATACTCTGGCCCACTCTTGACAGTAATCTGATTTTTCCACCCGGAAATAAACGAATCCGACAATGATTCCAAATATGATTTCTGCCTCGCTTTGATTAGATTAAAAATAACCATGCGCTGGCCGGACGAACATGAGATCATTTTACCCGCGATCAGCTCATTTAACTTTGCAAACTGCGCATCTGCCTCGGCCTCAACCAACAGTGACCGCAAAAGCTGAGAGAACTCTCTTTCTGACAAAGAAGAGAGGGGAAGTTTCAGATTTTCAACCCCCGTCTTGAGCGCGCTAAAAAGAGATTCCTTCTCTGCCTGCTCAAGCCTCTCCATGAAAGTCGCATGAACCACAGCTCGCTCATCTAGATTTGGAAACACAACACGACTGATCGAAGAGGCATACTCTGAGGTTACAAATTTTGGTGGATCCTTCAATGTCTCCACCACCGAGGTTCGAACAACAGTCTCAGTCGATTCTGTACGGAGCTCATCCGCAAGTGCTGGGAGCATCCCCATACCTTCGAAGTCATGAATCAATTTTTCTGGTATTTTAGGTATTAAAGATGCTGAAGGCCCAAGGGGCGCCTCCTCTCCCGTGAGCAGTTGAATATCCACCCAGAAGGTGAGCAGTAGGCGAATTGCAAAATACCGAGTCAAAAGCAAATAGGCTTTTGGATCGTCAGGTCGGTTAGCCAAATGGGCGATTTCCAACCCCAAAATGTAAGAATCGCTCGGCCTTAGCCGAACTGCATCAGCAGTGGAAGACGGCTCATTCTCGATGACCAGGGGTGAAAATTTTCTGCCATCCCTACTCTCAACAGTGCCAGCTAAAATCGGAAAATCGGACATCACTTTTTTAGAAAGATGAAGCGCGAGGGGTTCCCACCATTTTTGCCCATGATATAAATTCTGTGAAATTCGAAGATTAAAAAGATCTTTGAATTCATAAAAATAGGAATCGATCAATTTTAGCTTTGCAAATATCGGTAAAAAATCTGGAATCTCGATTAATTTTTCGATTTCATCGCGCCAAGCTGCAAAACCAATCTCAGCTCTCTGGGCCTGTTGATTTTTTTCGGCAGTGGGACGGCTAGTCTTCGCCCGCAAAAGCCCTTTGAGGAGTCCATCGAGATCTACCCGCTGTTTTTCAACGAAAGCTAATTTATTTTCAAGTTCGGTTGTTGCGAAAGCATCTGGTACCCCACTTGGCAAAGACAAGGGGACACAGAAAAACACGAGGCTAGACATGAGAATGGAATAAATAGAGCATTTCATAAATTCTATAAATCTATACTAAATCGCTCAATTTATACATTGCAATGCGTTATAAATCAAGAAGCTAAATTATGACCTATCTGCGTCTCTTTTTTTCTTGGCTCACGGATTCTCGGCTCACGGGCTGAAAGCGATCGATAAACTCCTCGTCAATCCTCTTCCCCACCAACCTCTCAATACGCTCAACCAATTCCCTATCTCTGGGTGTGGCAAAACTTGTGGCTTTACCCGTGGCGCCGATTCGACCGGTTCGCCCAATACGGTGGATATAGTCTTCTGGCTCCCTCGGCAGATCATAATTCACCACATGGGCGACATCATCCACATGGATCCCACGGCCGGCAACATCAGTCGCAATCAAAATGCGGTACTTTCCCTCTTTGAAGTCTGCCAATGCTTGCTCACGATCCGACTGCCTTCGATCTGAATGGATCACAGTGGCATTGTAATCAGATCGACTGTGAAAAGACCGCCAAAGACGGCTGGCAGAATCCTTTGAGCGAGTAAATACAATCACACTCCCCTTCTCATTTCGCAGCAAATGCCTTAACTCACGTCCTTTGGACTCTTCTTTCATCCAAAGGATTTTCTGATCAACGGTCTTGGCCGCTGCCATTGACTTGCCAATGGTCACTTGTTTGGGATTTTTCAAGATTTTGCGGGCCAACGTTTGAATCGAGGGAGAAATCGTGGCTGAAAAAATGAGAGTTTGAGTCGAGTGAGGGATATCATTCATAATCCTTGAAAGCTGATCCGAAAAACCCATATCCAACATCCGATCAGCCTCATCCAGAACCACGCACTGGATGAAATCCAACCATAAATTGCCTCGGTCCAAATGATCACAAAGCCTACCCGGAGTGGCCACAATCACTTGCGGATAAGTGGCGATCGCTTGGTCATCTTTTTTCATATCGATGCCACCGATCAGAACAATTGACCGTACGCGTCTCGGAGCACCAAAAAGCTCTAGAACAGCGTGAGTTTGCTGCGCAATCTCACGAGTAGGGGCAAGAATCAGTCCAAGAGTCCCTTCTTTTCCAAAAAGTCGGTCAACGAGCGGGAGAACAAAACTTGCTGTTTTTCCAGTTCCGGTTTGAGCAGAGGCAATTAAATCATGACCCGCTAAAGCCAGCGGAATGGAAGCTGACTGAATCGGTGTCGGAATCTGATAACCCGCCTGATGAACAAGCTCTAATAAAGAGGGTGAAAGCCCAAGTGCCTCCCAAGTGGAGGGGGACTTTATTTCAATAGATGAATTCATTAATGTTCATATCAGATGGTTATTCAGTCAATTGCAAATATAAAAAAACTCCCCACCCGATTTTGACAAACTTTAAACCAAGTGGGGAGCTTCTTTTTACAGCTAAATGTTACAGCTTACAGCAAATCAATGCTCCGATGGTGATTTTGGAGCTTCACCTGCTGGTGGCATCGCCCCTTGGGGGGGCTGAGCTCCTGGAGCTGGGTGCATTCCTTTGTGATGGTGGCCATGATGACCTCCTGGGCCTGAGGGCATTCCCTGAGGAGGGTGATCTCCTGAAGGGGGCTGCATTCCCTGAGGAGGGTGATCTCCTGAAGGGGGCTGCATTCCTTCGGGCGCTCCCCCCTGGGGAGGCATTCCCTGGGGGGGTTGCCCACCCGGAGCCGGATGATCTCCAGGGCCGGGTTGCATCCCTTGAGGAGGCATCATTCCCTTGGGAGGATGACCTCCTGGACCAGGCTGCATCCCTTGAGGAGGCATCATTCCCTTGGGGGGCTGACCTCCAGAAGTTCCAGCAACCGCATTGATACTGATACTCAAAAACAGAAATAAACAGCACATATAAAGTCTTCGATACATGAACAGCTCCTTTTATTAATCGACCTCATTTTTAAACAAAACTACGTCCTTCAAAACTCAACTTAAGCAGTGAGGTCCCAAGCCATTAAGTCTAGAGTGAAGAAACTAAAAAATCAAATAATTGAAAAAAATATTAAAAAACGATCCCAAAACAGGCCCCCTTTAAAATTTATTCTTTCTCGATTCCTATTTTCGGCCTATTGCTCATATACTTACTTCAAAATGAAGAACTTTCTTCTTTTTGTGCCTTTAGCAGTCCTAAGCATTGGGTTGGGAGAGCAAGTCGTTTGCTTGGCGGATATCCCCTATGGCCAGGAGGGTGAGGCCATCACATTGAGCCAAGCCATTGAACGAGGCCTCGTTCAAAATCGTGATGTCCAAGACCAGAAACTCCTGCTTCGTCTGTCTGAAATCTACTACCAAAACGCCTGGGACACCATGTTTCTACCCACTGTGTCTCTTAGCTTAGGCACAGCCTCATATACTACCCTGACTCATATCCCTGGTGACACGAACGAAAGGGTAAAGAACACGACAGACTCAAGGGGATATCCCTATTCTTACGCGATTTTGAATCTCGGCTCCTACAGTTTCTACAACTTTGGTCGAGACCGTCTGACCTATGATCAAGCCCTCCTCACTTGGCAACGTGCGAAAGAGGGGCTGGATGAGTCCATTCGGGGGATTAAATTTCAAATCATCGTGGCCTACTGGACCTTGAAAACATCCTACGACAAAGTGGACTCTGCCAACCGCTCTATCGAAATTGCTCAAGCGATGGCGGATCTTCAAGAATCTCGCTTTAGGCTAGGCAAAGCGACCAAAGCCGATTTTGAATCCTCCTCAATTGACGTTTTTGCTGCAAAAAACCTAAAGGATCAGCTGGAGACCAACTCTAAAATCGCTCTTTTTGCTCTCAACACCCTACTTGGTGACCCGATCGGAACCAAATATCGCATTGATGAAGAAATTAGTTTTCTGCCGATCAGCCTAAACGAAGACCTCGTTTACGAAACCTACCAAAAGAATTCTCCCAACATGAAAACTGCACGCTCAGACCTAAAAAAAGCAGAACTCGCCTTAACACTAGAACAGCGAAATCGAATTCCACTTCCAACCTTTAGCTTCAGTGGAATTACAGTCAGCTACCAAAATCATTACTACGGAAATACTCCCGATCTCTACACAGGTTACACAGGAAACGTGAACTTCAACGTCTCCGCATCGGTCGGTCTCACAATTCCTCTCTTAGGCCCTGGGGGATTCTTAAGCTCGAGGACAGTCGAATCTGCCGAGATTGGCCTAGATCGAGCAGAACTCAAGCTGAAGGATCTGGCATCAAAAGATCGCTCGCAAATCTTTCAATTTATTCAAAATATCAGACAAGGTGAAATAACCGTTAAAAATAACCGAGAATCTCTCGTTAGATCGGTCAACGTGATGGAATCCGTCTTTCAACGCTATTTTAATGGTGCAGTATCACGCCTAGAACTACGCGATGCAATCACCCAGGCCCGTTCAGTAGAAATCAGTCTCAGCGAATCAACTCTTGGTCATCTCAGAGATAAAATGCAAATGGCACAACTTTTGGGGGTTGACTACCTCCCAAGGCTGGACCAATGAGAAATTTTTTAATTTTGTCTCTTCTGTTTTTTGTCTTTGAAACTCCGTTGCACGCCAGCTCTGAGCTAGACGCCTCTGGCATCTCCCATCGCCACCTCGTCTTGAGTTTAGAAGAACGATCCGATCCACTTTTTTCGGGCAGTATAGGATGGAGATTAGGGATTGGATACCTTTGGCGATCATGGGAACCTGAGCTTCGAATCAGCCAAGGTCCAATTCAATACGAATCAATTCAAGCACATCCTGATCCCAGTTTAACACCTAGCGGCACAGCCATCTCTGATATCAATTCAGAACTCCTGCGCACTCGCCTGGGTGAAGACCTCTGGAACTACTTTCTTTACGAACCCGGCCTCTCTGTCACAGGTAAATTCTTTTTATCGCCCTTACAAGATTTTACAGAAAAAGTTCGCTTTGGAGTCGCATGGGGTCAATTCACTGACGTGACTCATGCAGTTGAATTCACCACTCTACTTTACTCGTTTGAAACAGCCCTATCTTATCCTTTGGGTCTTCTTGCAGGTCCTCTCAGCCCTTTAGAAATTTCTGTTGCCTTCACTCTGCACTCCGGAGTGATCGTATCAAACTCTCCAGTGCCTGAAACAAAACAAGAGCGAAGACTTCCAATTCAATTCTATAGTGCGTCGTTCGGCATTCTTTATTGGTTTTGATGCTTCCTAAGACAAGCAGAGCATTTTAGTTTTTTCAGGTCTATTTCGCCTGATTTTTGCCGATTCTGAAACGTTTCAATATGTGAAACCAAAACTAATATACTCGCCGTCAACTTCATCTTCTTTGAGACTTCGGACGGAGCAAAGGACTCTCTCTCCCTCTGTTTTTCTTGGAGCAGCTCCTTTGCTTGTTTCTCTGCCGAAGAAGCCTCTCGAACTATGGAATGGATGCGCTCACACTGGGTACAATCAGTCGCATCAGACCAGGATTTTTCTGTTGCTGGATAAATAAAAATCAGGAACGCACAAATCCAAATGTGCTGTCTGGCCCACATGAATGCCAATCTCCTAAACTGAACTGAAGTGGCGGACCCGGAGAGGCTTGAACTCCCGACCTTCGCATCCGTAGTGCGACGCTCTAATCCAACTGAGCTACGGGTCCACACGAATGAATTTGACCCCAATGGATACACGAAATGCCCATTCTCCGTCCAGGGGAATGTCTCATTTCACTTTTCAAGAAGCTCGGGTACCTTGAGGACTGAAAATGAATCGTCCCCTTCACCCATAGCTCTGTAAAAAGCAGCGTTTTCACCCGTTGGCTCATCGGTTGCTGGTCCGACTACGGCAGGGCATCGACTTCCATCAAAAGATTCAGAAATATCTTCGGAAGTCTCATTCAACTCAAGGGTTGGGGGTGGGTTGACAGTCATACCCAAGGCCGTTCCTGGCAAAAGTGCAAGGATGATTTTAAGTGAAAAGCCTTTGAGAGAAGCCCTGCTTTGAGTAGACATGAGAAAAGTCTAACACACCAAAATAAAAATGCCTTTCTGAACCTGTAATCGCTTTAGGCCGCTTTTTTCTTTTTCACTTGAGAGGATTGCCCGAGCCAGCCTGCCAAGATCTTGGCTGCCTTCTCAATGTCCTTGCTGACTAGCTCACCGAGTTTTTGACGTAGCAATTCGATTTCTGCTTTGTCAGAAGGTCTCTCAACTGTTTTTTTGCGTTGAACTGGACTCATGAGCTTCTGCTGGGAAATTTAAATAATGGGGTTTTCACGCTTTTATTTTTATCATTGAGTTCTCCATCGTCAATGGACCCAACAAAGACTTCGTCGTTGATCATAGAAAAAGCGAACCATCGGCTTCCGAGCTTTTGATAAAGAATTTCGACCGTTTCGCCTGCGGCTTCAGGCGATTGGTTTTTGGATTCGATTTTGTTTCTGAATTTTGAAGTTTCCATTTTATTCCCTCCTGGAATTTCATATTTGATTCACTCATCGGTGGATTTTCGAGTTACTTAAGAGGGAAAATTTTTCCTATTAGAGATAGAAGAGCGTTGTCTGTCCATTATCCTTATGGGCGTGCTCAGAATAGAGCTTAATGAACCTCACAAATTGCAAATAAGCCTGATACGAAGAAACCGTCTTGTCTACAGAACAACCGTAACGGGTAAAACGGGTCCCTTTATCGATGCAAGGCCGAGAATTTTGAATCTTCAGATGGACGGGAAGATAAGTGTCCTGGCTGAAATAGAGCCTAAGAATTAACCCCAGAGAATCCGTTGGCCAAGGGCTATTGCTATCGAAAAAAATCTGAAATGAACATCCATCTTCACTGACTTCAACGAGTTCTACTGGGCGGAGCTGGGTATTTTCAGTCACGCAGTAAACATTCAAAAGCTGTTGAAAAAAAATACGCTCTGCCTTGCGGCGCTTTTCGTTGATCTTTTGAGCTCTAGCCTCGTTAAAATCAACAACCTGCTCTAATTTTTCTTGCTCGTCGATCCTTCGTTGGGACATATTTCATGCCCTCCAAAGGACTTATCGGTAGCAAATTCAGGACCTCAATGAGCAATTATTGCCGATAGCGGGATGGGTCAGGTTTTTGACATCCCTCGCAAAACGCCCGCATCCATTAACGCATCAAGAAAATGGACAAACGAAAGAAAAGCTTTGTAGTTCTTATTCTCTTTATCGACGAATTCAGAGCCAATCCGTCGCACCACGCCGCGCGTCTCGACCCGAGCCACTTGAACTGACAGGGGCAAATAAAGGGATTGATTCATGTAGAAATGAAGTTCGAGCCTCTCGCCCATGGTTACTGGAAAATCAGTGAGCGATTCCCCTTCAATATCAAAATCAAAACCAACGCCCAGATCGCTGATGTCATAAATAGGCAAGCGATGCACACCCTTTCTTGGAATCACCGCAAACATCGAAAACGACTCAAGCAAGGGCCTGCGCTTAGTTCGGCGTTTTTCTTTTGACACTCGACCATCCTGATCAGCACTCATAATCCCTCTCTCCTTGGCATCCCGTTTTGAGTGGAAGACAATTTCTCCACCTGTTCGACCTTGCTCTTCAGCTCCGATAAGGCGGCCTGAGCCTGTGAGCTTACTTCTCCCAATTGGATTTCAAACGATTTTAAATCTACTTTTGATGTATAATAAGAATGGTGAACCGCATGGACCCTCCCCACGACTTGATCGAACCCCTGAAGCAATGAATAAAGCTTTCCGTAGAACAATTCATTTTGAATAGACTCGGGCGTCCACTTTTTAAAGCTATTCTGAAGTTGCTCGTCCAATTGCTGCCACTTTGCGTGAAACGCATCCCAAGCACGCCGCGGCCCGGGCCCGCTGCCAGACTTCCTGAGACGGGCGAATTCTAAAAAACTAGCTGAAAGCTGGCTATCCAAAGTTTGAACAAACTGCTTGATCTCATCCAATTCAACACTTGCCTTAATTCGCAATTTTTCGTGATATTCTTTCAGGCGCTCCTCATAGGTCGCATCCTTCTCTCCGCCTATAAAATAAGATTTTTTGATGACAACCTTTCTACCCTTGGGGAGTTCGGCGGACAACGCAACCGCTGCTGGCTCAAATTGCGACAATAATGAAAAAATCTCTTGGGACTGCCGCTCGGATTCATAGACATAGATTAAATACTCGCCCTTCGGAGCCGGCCGACCGTCCAAAAAGCGCACGATTTCCGTTTTTCCAAGTTTTTTTGAAATGACAGCGTGCGCTCTGGAGGAAAAAAACAATTGATTGAGAAGTGTTTCGGCAATGCCTTCGATAGATACGTCAAACTCAGCGCCATCATTCAAATTCGTAACAATGTAAAAAAATGGAGAAACCGGATCAGCCTTTGAAAGCGCCACCGTCACTTTCGGTCCTTCTCGACTCAAGGGGGAGGCGGCCACGGCCTTCAATTCTTGATACTCCTCAGGACTCACATCGCTCAAAGTAGGAATGGGAGAAATCCACACACTAAGCATCGGGATTTTTTCTGAGACACTGAGAAGCCGAGGCTTTATATAATTATTAACCTCCTGAAGGGCCGATTGGATGGCTGAAACTTTTAAAAGTGGATTCAAAAGGCCAAGACTAAATACGAGCCCAAACAAAATAGGAACTAGTAAAATCAGAAAACCCTTAAAAATTCGAGAAAAACGCCTGTCCTTTTTATCTTCTTCTTTTATTTCTTTTTGTGCTTCTTTCTGGACCTCTTCTTGTTCTGCTCCCTCAGAGCCCACCGTCACTTCCGTCGGCACTACTGCAGCAGGAGGTTCCTGCTTTTGGCTGACTAGGCTCTTAAGTACGCCGATTGAGGACATGAGCTCCCAGTCCATCATTCCTTCGGACCAAACATAGTTTTGAGGAGAAACATGGCCTTGAGCCATTTTCCCCTCAAGCTCTTCAAGGGAAAATGGGCCCTCATGATGATCCTGTAAATACACAAACCATTTTTTTTCTTGGAGACCTTCCATCGTCCTCAGTTTAAGGGTAACAGCGTGCTGAAGTAAATAGGAGTTGATCAGGAAACAACCGAAGAACCAGGGTAACGACTATGTGCATTACAAACAGGATTGGGCATCAGTCACTGCCGGTTTTTTTAAATTGCGTGAAACGCGTCCAAATTTTTCGAGCAGGTTCCAAAAAGAAATCCCCGCTACCGGAGGCCAAACCCGTTGATGTCCCCACCTCCGAGGTGAAACTCTGAATGTGTTTCACCTGATTTCCAAGGGAAGCACTCGTTTTCTCAATACCCCCATTCATTTCTTGCAAGGTATTGAAAACATCCTCATAAAATTGAAAAGCGATATCCATGTCAGTAGCCCAAGGCTGAACTTGTGCCTCAATATTCTGAATAGTCGTCTCATTTTTTTGATTCAGCTGCCTCAGCTTCTGGATGACCCCATGGAGCTCTTCAATCATCCCGGTCAGTTCTTTTCCACCCTCACCCATTCGGTTAGCGGCAATAACCAAATTTAAAGCCAGAGCTTCGGCCTGCGAACCCATCTCTCCTGCCTCTTGAAGCGAGTGCCTTGCATCTTGGAGTTCATGGGTTTCTGAAACAATCCTCTCTCGAAGAGTTCCTAAAGTCTCACGCGATTTACTCACCGAGTTGGCAAGATGATGAACGGCACGTAGGAAATCACGAATATTTGCTCCGAATTCAGTCAAAAGTGTTTTTGCCCCTTGAATCCAAACTCTCACCTTTTGCTTAAATTGCGGATCTTCCTTTCGAACCGGGGGCTTCTTGAATAGAACCGCAAAGACAGCCATCATCATAAAAAAGAACAAGGTAAACGCAACATCATTGCTAAATCGTGTCTTTGACCCCAAAAAACCGGTGTATCCAGTGTCTACGATAATCTGAACGCCTAAACCCTCTTCGGGCAGCAACACTCTCGAATATTTGAAATAGCGGTCAAATTCATCTAATTCATAAATTTCTTTAGCTTTGCCGGGGGGGCCTTTCCACTTCGTGACCTTTACAATGCGGGGCTCAGCGCCTTGATTGAACTTTTCTGCTGCCCAAGCAATCGGGTCAGACTCATTTTTTTCTTTTGCGACGAGTGAAAGCCCTTCAACTTGTGAACTGATTTGACGAGCCCAAGGTAAAGTGGAGTCGCTGACGGCAATATTTGCACGAAAGTGATCCACTATACGGACTGCACCAGTCACCAAAAAGGCAACCACACATGCCGCAAGCAGTCGATAGCGATTATTAAGCCAATATCCTCTTAGACTCATCCATTGGTCTTATCGGTTCTTAAATTGAATTCTTGAGACAATTTAAAATTCAATAACACTTTGAAAGAACACATTAATTTACCATGCACCCCTTGCTCAGGCCTCTCGTAAAGAGTATCTTAAGATGCGAAAGGCGGGAGGGATGGATTACATTCTAGCGATCGATCAAGGAACCACAGGCACTACAGCGCTCCTTATGGACCGCGACTTGAATTGGGTAGCTGAAGCTTCGGTGG
>JAHFAC010000307.1 GCA_023250755.1 Bacteriovoracaceae bacterium
CCTCACGATGATTCGGTTGTAAGCGCCAATGTGAAAGCGATGCTTGCGACATTCCATATAAGGGGCGCAGTGTTCGGCCATTCCGTAGTTGTCTCGGATGTTTTCATCAGGAATGCCGAGACGTTCTGTGGCAAGCAAGCGAAACTCTTCTCGGGAGACTTTTTTATTTTCAGCTGCTTTCCAACCTCCTCCTACCATGATCATGCTCCCGGGCGGAAGTGGGATGGGCTTGTGTTTGCCAAGCTCTTCAAGAAATGAAAAAACAAATGCCGGTAAGCCAAAAATACGAACTGGTTTTCTGATCTCTGCGAACTGGCGGGTTTTCTCAATCACCTCGTTCAGATTGAATTTCCATTCGCCACTTCCCTCCTTGCGGATGGTGTAAAAAGATTCTGCTACTGGGGCAAAACGTTGCTGATTGCTGTCGCTAAAGGTGACGCCTAGGTCCTTGGCGTCTTTTGGGTCATACACAAACATGAGGTAATTTGTAGGCTGATCAGAGATAAATCCTTCTTGTTCCCAGTAGCGCTCGAGCATGGCCTGGCAACGATCCAAGCTTTTTTGGTCAAACCAGATTTGAGTTTTTTGTCCTCGCGTTCCCGATGAGGTCAGTTTTAAAATAGATTGTTCAGCCGGGAGCGAGGTGAGGAGAAAATATTTCATTGCGGTGACGCCTAGCGCTGGGATTCGAGCTAAATCTTCTTCAGCCTGAAGTGTACGGGGGTCAAAATCATATTTTTTATAAAGGTAGGCGATGTCTGGGCAGTGGCCTTGATGGAAAAGCGCCATCTCTCTACAGGCATTCAGCATGAGTTTAGATTTTTCAGAAGTCCAGTGGAGTGGATCTTTGATGTCGCAGATGGTTTCGGTATTAGGAAATAGCGTCATAAAGGAGAGATCCCTTCTGGTCTCGTTGAATGATTTCTAGTAAGGCTCGACTCGCATTTGAATGCACTTTGATCTGATCAAAAGCGACTTCAGTCGGGGCGATGGCTTGAAGTCGGAGAGCAAGCTGATCAGAGTAATGGTACGGGAGAAATCCCCCGATAAAAAACCCCTGTGAGCAGAGGAAGTTGTAAAGAGGCCCCAGTCCCGGGGTTTTTCCCTGATTTTTTGGAGACAGACGATTTAAAGGAATGTCTATTCCGGCATATTGATAGCCATTTTTCATGAGATCTTGCCAGGTCTCAATGAGTCGCTCAGCAGCATGACGGCCTGGCTCAAAAAAATCAAAAATCACTGAATCTTGCGCGGGCTGGCACTGGACTTTAAATTCCCCCTCAGGCGGGAGCGGGTCAAAACGAGGAGAGGGGCTCCAAAGCAAGTGAAGAGGCTCGAGCAGGAATCCGAGTTGCTCACCTAGAAACTCAGGCAAAAAAATCTCGCGGCCAAATGGGTATTCAGTTCTTGGAATCAAAGAGGCAAGCAGCGAGTAGCGATTCATTTTTTCTGGATCAGGTCCAAGCCCCAATTTTTCAAGCTTTGCTTGAGTGGTTTTGCTTTGGCATCCAATCAGCAGGCCTAAGTCACAAGGATTGAATTGAGCGACAAAACGTTGGGTAAAATCATGATTGGTGACAAAGTCGATAAAGCAGTATTGCATGGGAGTCCGTTGGACCTGCTCCATGGTCATGCGAAAGATCTGGCTGAAGATACCCCGTGATTTTACGGTTGGATCGACGACTCCCAAGCATGCTTCATAAACAGGGGGTGACTCGTTCATCCTCAAAAGGCCGACGTGACCAACGAGCTTTCCGTCCGGCAGTGTGGCAACGGTTGAGAGTAGTTTTCCGCTTTCGACTAGGGCCTTGATCTTATCGGGGTAATAAACAAATTCATTGATGTAATGGTATCCGTAGACGGAATAAAAAAGCTGGCTGAGCTGGTTTTCTTCGCCTGTCAAAAGAGGGCGAATGGTGAGTTCACCTGGGCTTGTGTCGATATTTGGAGTGATTGGGATGGGGCTTGCACCTAGATCGCGGGGCAAAGCGGCGAGCTCGAGAATGATTTGCTGTCCCTGGCGACCGAGGTTTGTGATGGAGATGCGATCTAGATTTTTTGCCATTTCGTGGAAAGTGCGGCTAAACGGGGTGCTTGACATTGCGAAAATGGGGATTCCGCGGTTTAAGAGCGAATAGCGGAGTTTGCCATGATCCTCTTCGACTTCCAGTAAGATAGGGTCCTCATGCCTTCCTGCGCGGTTGGTTTCCATGACCATAAAAAGAGCGGATTCAAGAGCTGCGCGCAGTGTTCGGCATTTGTCTTCAGAAACTCTAAGCTGTCTGGCATAGGCGAGTGCAAATTCCAGCGCTGGGTCTAAAAAATCTGGATTCGACGGTAATTCAAGCTGGGCCTGGGTCTCAGAGAGCATCAATCACCCGGATCAATTTTCCGGTTCTTGAATTGCGTGGGAGTGAATCGGGAGCGAGGAGTTCAATTTGAAGTGGCCAAACAGTTTCTCCGGCTATGAATTCACGGAGGGAGGGGCGGCGATTCAAAATCTCATTTTCGAGTGCTGCACGGAGTGAGGCATGCATTTCGGATTCGGCATCTGTTTCGACACGAAGGATGAGAAGGTCTCTTCCCTCTTTGCGTTTTTTTTCCATCTGAACAGTCCCAGAGAGGCGTTTGATTTGAGTTATGGACTCTTGGATGAACGCGTAATCTACAGAGTCAAATCCGATTCTGAGTACGTCATCTCCGCGGCCTAAGAGTTCAAAGAGTGGAGTTGTCCTCCCGCAGGGACAGCGACCATCAAGCCAGCGGGCTCGGTCGCCCACTTGATATCGAATGATGGGCGTGAGCCGGCGAGGTAAAGCGGTGCAGTACATCATGCCGATTTCACCAGGTTCGCAATGAGTTCCCGACTCTTCATCTACAATTTCGAGATAAGATTGGTCATCATGAGCGTGAAAGATCCCAGTCGGGCATTCTGAGCATTGATAGCCTAGGTACCACGTGTCGACTGTGCCATAACCGGGTGCTGCGATTTGGCGCACTCCAAATTTTTCACGAAGTTCTCTTTTGTCGGCTTCGTAAATATGCTCGCCCCCGTAGTAGATTTTCTCAATTTGAATTCCATCAAGGCCGATTTCTGATATTTTTCTCAGGCTGCCCAGGATCACGCTAGTAATTCCGGTGAGGCAATTGATTTTGAAGAGTTTGACCACTGTATGAACAAAATCGGACGAAGTGTGGTTGGAGAAGGGAAAGTTCATGCAGCCATATTGCTCCAGCATCCGATGAATATGGAGAAACGTCATGTAAAGGCTGCCAACAGCAAAGAGATTGCCTACGCGATCTTGGCGCGTGAGCCCTAGGGCATGAAATCCTCGGGCATTGGGGAGGTAGAGCCCGTCCATCTCTTCATGGCTAAAGAGCGCAGTTTTTGGAAAT
>JAHFAC010000308.1 GCA_023250755.1 Bacteriovoracaceae bacterium
CACCCTGTCCGCTCCCCCTACTCTTTTGGCTCACTCGGTGCATCAATTAGGAAAATGGATCCGCTCAGAAACAGCTCCGGGCGCTCTCCCCTTAGGCATCCACCTGGAAGGCCCCTTTATTTCTCACGAAAAATGTGGCGCACACCCACGAAGCTCAATCCGCCCCTTTGACGGGAGAGAACTCGAAAATCTTTGGGAAAAAAGCCTTGGAACACTGAAAATCATCACTCTGGCCCCGGAAATTCTCACTCCTTTGCAGTGCAATCAACTCACCCGATGGGCCGCTCAAAGAAAAGTCCGATTGTCGATAGGACACTCCCACGCCGATGCGAAAACAGCAGAGAGTGCTTTTAGAAAAGGCTTTTCCGGAGTCACCCATGCCTGGAACGCCCTTTCTTTTCACCACCGCCACCCTGGGGTAATGGAAGCGGCTCTCTCAGACCCCAAAATCTACCTGGAGCTCATTATCGATCTGAAACATGTTTCATCCCAAGTCGTAGAGATCACCCGAAAGCTCCACCCCAAAAATCTCTGCTTTATTTCAGACTGCACACCGGCCGCTTGCACTTCCCTGGGCAGCTGGCACCCTTTTGGGCCACTCAAAGTCAGATGCTCCAATGGAGCGAGTCGCTTAAAAAACGGAGACTTAGCAGGAGGCGGGATGCTCCTCACCCAAGCCTATTGTAAGTGGATTGACGCCGAATCCAAAAGGCTCGGCATCCCTCCCATGGCTCTCCTGAAAGAAACCCTGCCCCATCTCACCACGGACCCTCTTCGAGCGATTGGGGTTCCGGCCATTTTGAATAGGAAGATCCGCTGGTCCCTGAACTCCAAAACTCAAGTCCAAATCTCTATTGACTCCCCCTAGTGCCCCGGCTAATGTCGGCTGCTTTATATGAAAATCTATCTGCATGAAATTAAAGAACAAGAAACTCATCTCGAGTTCACGGAGAGTGAGAAATGGGTTTCGGAAGCTGTCTCACGTTTAGATGAGGCCGACGCAGTTCAGCCCAAAAAAAATCGTCCCGTTGACGCTTCTTTCTCCATACGCAAGATAGACGAAGTGGTCTTAGTTTCTGGAAAGGTTGACACGCACCTCAACTTGGTTTGCAGCCGTTGCGCAAATCCCTTCTCCTTTGCGAATAACCCTCGATTTTCCGCTCTTTTCTGCAAGGATCCAGATATGGCAGGAATCGCTCACCTTCCCAGTGCTCAGGCTAAGCCCGTCGGACAAAACCATGGATTTGCGAGACACGCTCACAATTTTGATGAAGATGCTGAGGAATCCACCGGGAACGAATCAGGAAAAGACATTGACATTACTTACATTGCAGCGGATTTTATTGACCTAGCTGAGATCATGGCAGAGCAATTGCTTTTGCAGATCCCGTTTCAACCGCTCTGTAAGGAAGAGTGTTTGGGAATTTGCTCTCATTGTGGAGCAGATTTGAACATCGGCCGCTGCGCTTGTGCAAAAACAGTGAAAGCAAAGCCACTGGCCGTTTTGAGGAATTTGAAATTTTAGAGGAGATGAGAATATGGCAGTACCTAAGAAAAAAGTATCCCGCAGTCGAAGAAATATGCGCCGGTTTGCAAGTGGAAATCGATTAGATGTGCCCACCACCGTCACCTGTCCTTCTTGTCATGAGCCTAAACGTCCACACTGTGTTTGTGCCTGTGGTTTTTATAATAATAAACAAGTGCTCAACACGAGAAAAGTCGCACGACAAGTGAAACAGGCTGAAACAAATTAAATTTAAAATAAAACAATGCCCAAACTCATATTGGATGTGATGGGAGGTGATTATGCCCCTCAAGCAAATCTCGATGGAGCGCTCCAGGCACTCCCCTCTCTCGAAGACGAATTGGTTCTAGTTGCAGATAAAGAGGCAATCAAACCTTTTCTTTCGAAACTCCGCTATAGAGCTTTGGACCAAGCCCTTAAACAAGGTTATTATAAAAACTGTAAAATTAGCTTACTGCATGCAGCTGAAACGATTGATATGGCGGATTCCATCCGCGCAATCCGCAGTAAGCCAGGAGCTTCAATCAATGTGGGGTGCCGATTGGCTGCAAAAGACTGGAAAGAAAAAACACCCTCTGCTTTCATCAGCGCTGGGCATTCGGGTGCTATGATGGCTTCTGCTCTCCTCAATATGGGGAGACTGCCAGGAATAGAGAGACCTGCCATTGCAGTAAAGTTGCCCACACTCAGCACAGACGGATGCATCATTTTAGATGTTGGAGCCAATGTAGATTGTAAGCCGGAACACTTGAGAGACTTTGCTATGATGGGAGCTGAGTTTGCCAAAGTCGAAAGACAGAACCCCGCACTTCCCAAAGTCGCTCTCCTCTCCAATGGTGAAGAACTCTCCAAAGGAAACGAGCTCACCCGAGCCGCTCTCGCGCTCATCAAAGACAACCCCTGTTTTAATGGTAAGAACGCGATCGGAAATTTTATTGGTTATTCTGAAGGAAAAGATTTTTTCAAGGGTTCAGTCGATGTCGTGGTGGCTGACGGATTTGTGGGTAATGTCGTTCTAAAATCCATCGAAGGTTTGGGCTCAGCAGTCACAAGTATTCTGAAAAAAGAGGCCAAAAGAAACCCCATCAGCACTTTGGGCTTTATCCTCTCGGCCAGTGTGTTTACCCAACTCAAAAGGAAACTCGATTATGCAGAATACGGCGCCGCACCTCTTCTTGGAGTTTCTGGATACGCCTTTATTTGTCATGGGAGAAGTAATGGAAAAGCGATTAAAAATGCACTACTCAGAAGTGAGGCCGCTCTAAAAAGTAAGTATATTGAGAATTTGGAAACAGCACTCAAAAAACACTTTGAATCAAAAACAGAGGAACCTCAATCATGACCACCCCCTTTGCCGCTCAAGTGACCGGGACTGGATCTGCATTTCCTGAAAAACGGGTAACTAATACAGATCTTTCCAAATATGTCGAAACTACTGACGAGTGGATCCGCGAAAGAACAGGCATCGTGGAGAGAAGAATTTCTAATCTACAAAATCCGGCCGAACACAATTCCTCACTCGGATATGCTGCTTCGCAACGCGCACTCGAGATGGCCGGTAAGACAGCTAAAGAAATCGACGCCATTCTTTACGCCACTTGTTCACCCGACACACTCCTGCCTTCGACTGGCTGCTGGCTCCAGCTAAAATTAGGAGCCACTCAAGCCTGGGCTCTAGATCTCAACGCCGCCTGTTCTGGTTTCATCTATGGACTTTCTATAGCAGATCAATTTATTAAGTCCGGACAAGCCAAAACCGTTCTAGTCGTTGGATCAGAAGTCCTCAGTTCCTTTGTCAATTGGAGCGATAGAAGTTCGTGCATTCTTTTTGGAGACGGAGCGGGCGCTGCGGTTGTCGAACAAGTTCCAGC
>JAHFAC010000309.1 GCA_023250755.1 Bacteriovoracaceae bacterium
AAACATATCCGCCTAGATGGAGCCACTAAGGCATCTGTGGAGGATTCCAAAGCGGTGGTGAAGATTTGTACTCAGTATGCACAGGCCGGAATGGTCAATATCTTTGGTGTAATTTTTTCATTTACTTTAGCTTTTGCGTGTTTTGACGCCACGTTTTTTGCGAGTTATTTGATTTCGATCGCAGCGTTTGGTCTGTTTCAGGCTATGTTCATGGCCAATGCGGGGGGTGCTTGGGATAATGCAAAGAAAGTGGTTGAAGTGGATCTTCGAGAGAAGGGAACTCCGCTTCATGCCGCAACAGTGGTGGGAGACACCGTTGGCGATCCCTTTAAGGACACCTCATCGGTTGCGCTCAATCCGATTATTAAGTTCACGACTTTGTTTGGACTGCTGGCGGTAGAGATCGCAGCTTCTGCCAAAGACACGGCTTTTTATATCGGGGCGGTACTTTTTGTGGTGGGGCTAGGCTTCGTGCTCCGGTCATTCTACGGAATGCGAATTAACAATCTTACTGTGAAAGAGGCGGCTCAGGCGGCCGCATTAGCAGGGGCTTCGGGCGGAAATAATGGAAACTCCAAACACCGAGCCATGAGTTCTGAAGCAAGAGTATAATTGAGTTTTTCGCTTAAAAAGCTCAGGAGGCCCATTGTGCATTGCGTGATGGGCCTCCTGTTATGAAACTTGACTTCAATCCCAATCATCTCCATCTTTAAGTCACTTTCGTTTGATTATGAAGGGAGTCTCATTATGGTTTGGTTTAAGAGAATTTTCTTGTTTTTAGCCCTTAACTTCTTGGTAGTGCTCACCATTTCGATCTTATTGAATGTTTTAGGTGTACGTCCCTACCTGACAGCAAATGGCCTCGATTATAACCAGCTCATGGCTTTTTGCTTGGTCTGGGGTATGGGGGGGGCATTTATTTCACTCGCTCTTTCAAGAGTCATGGCCAAGTGGATGATGGGTGTTCAAGTCATTGATCCCAGCACGTCTAATTCTGAGCTTCAGGGCTTGGTGCAAACGGTTCATCAGCTCGCGCGAAGTGCACATCTGCCGACTCCTCCTCAGGTGGGGATTTATGATTCTCCCGAGGTCAATGCTTTTGCGACGGGTCCGACCAAGTCCCGGGCGCTGGTCGCGGTTTCAAGTGGATTGCTTCAGAGAATGAAGCACGACGAGTTGGCGGGTGTTTTAGGTCACGAGATTTCTCATATTGCAAACGGTGATATGGTGACCATGACCTTAATCCAAGGGGTAGTGAACGCTTTTGTGATGTTCTTGTCGCGAGCGATTGCATTTGCGATTTCTCAAGTAGGACGAAGCCGAAATGATGATCGTGAGGGTGGGTTTTCACCTATTGTTTTTTACATCACGCAGTTTATTCTTGAGATTGTTTTCATGATCCTTGGCTCGATTGTAGTGGCTTCATTCTCGCGTTGGCGTGAATTTCGTGCGGATGCGGGAGGTGCACGCCTGGCGGGAAGACAAAACATGATTCAGGCCCTCATGGCATTGCAAAGAACCTTTGAGATGGTCGATCCCCAGGCTCAGCCAGCGGTGCAAGCTTTGAAAATTTCAAGCCACCGGGGCGGGTTTTTGAGGTTGTTCTCGACCCATCCCCCCCTTGAAGAGCGAATTGCGCGCTTGGAGACGATGACGGGGTAAGGGAATCGTTTTAGCTTTTCCAAAATTTTTTGCGCTCACATTTTTGCAGGATTCCAGGCGTGAGTTTCCTGAGTCAGTGATTTACACCAAGCATAGAGGGCATCGTAAATGACGATCCCATGCTTGAGCAATTCCAAATCGTCCTGAAAAATGTGACCAAGCCCAAGACTGATTGCGAAGAGGCCTGAGGCTTGAGGGGCAAGTTCGTGTTGATCGGTATCTGCACCTCGAATGATCACGGCCAGCTTTTGGAGCGCAGGATCATTGAGATTATATTTTTTAAGAAAAGCGTCAAAGCTGCAAAGCTCGCCTTTGTGAGTCAGCTCGACATTTGGTACGTCATACGGGATGGCGTCCTGCTCCTGGGCGGTCGAGAGGACTTTATCCTTCGGAACATAGAGAAATTCTGAGTTTTTATCGATAAATCTAGCAATCAGCCAGGGACAAGCGATGCGATCAATCTTAGGACGTTCCCGTGTTACCCATTTCATTTGATGCTCCCTCTTTTTAAAATCGTAGTGAAATCAATCTAGCGCTTGCCTTGTTTTATTTTCAACTGAACTTTTCGTCAGGTTTGATTACAACTCACTTCTCATCCGCCGCGAAATCATCGAAGTCGACAACCGTATCGGCCATGGAGAACAATCCGACCCCTCCAGGTCCTTTAATTTTGGAGTCTTGAAGCGATATGATTTCCTTCCCATCGTAGTTAACAGAAATCTCTTCGCCGCGGAAGTCGACCTTGAAACGATGCCAGCGATGAGTTGCAACTGGGACATCGACACTTTTGACGAGTTCCTTCTGTCCTCTGAGCATGTGGTAAAAAACAACGTTGTTCTCAAGAATATTGGCCCGAACGTAGTAGTAATTGCTCCCATCCTTGAAATGCCAAATCACTCCTGCTTCAGGGTCTTCTTTTCCTGATAATATTCTGAACTGTACTTCAACAGAGCCGTTAGCTGCCTGAAACGATGAGTGCACTATCCAAGCATAAGGAGCATTGCCATCCTGCTTTAGGACATGTGGTGCGCTCAGCGCAGAATGGTCGCTATTTACGAACCAATGCGGTGATCCACTTGATCCCAGAAAGCCACTTTTCCACTCTGGAGGAGCTGCGTCCGTTTTCATGTCATCAAAAGTAATTCGAAATTTATGAGCGAGAGTTCCAGCTTCTGCCTGGCATAGTGTTAAGATGAGCCCAACACCCAGAGCCCGCATAGAAAATTTCATGTGATTACTCCCTCATCGGGCCTTTCACTTGGAACCCGAATTTCAAATGTGCTGCCTTGATTTGGCACACTAGTAAGACCCACTTTGCCATGATGAAGCTCGGCCACCCATTGAACAATGCTGAGTCCAAGACCTGCCCCTCCATTTTGGCGGGAGCGTGATTTTTCCACACGGTAAAACCGCTCAAAGACAAGCGTCTGATGCTCTGGGCTTATGCCAGGACCCTGATCGATCACCTGAATGACCGACTTCTCGATCACTTTGATCCCAACGATGCGAATCTTCGTCTTAGGCGGGCTATATTTGATAGCATTGTCAATCAGATTGGTCACGGCTTGCTTAAAAAGGGCTGGATCAACCCAGCAGATGAGCCCTGGCGAAAGATGTACTTCAATGGTCTGATCTTTTTCTTCAGCTAGGATTGAAAGGAGTGACAAGATTTCAGAGATTAGGCTTTCAATTTTCACAAGTTCAGGCTTAATTTTGATCTGACCGGCGTCA
>JAHFAC010000310.1 GCA_023250755.1 Bacteriovoracaceae bacterium
TTGAACCGCTTTATGTAATCAACCTCTGGCTCTAACCCAACAGACTTGCGCCGAACATCCAGATTGGTAGGATCTACAACAGGAAGCGGCTCCCAAGTTCCAGGTCCAGTACACGAACCCTGCGTGCCATAGCGTTGTGGCTTCCTTTGCGATGGATCATTGAATGAGGAGACAACGCGGTCAGAAAGAGTAAAACTAAGATGGCTATCAGGATATTTTTAACCATCTGACCCTCCTTCGGGGGTTTTACCTGGGCGCATTTGGCGTCCCCTAGTGCCGCGTCTTAGAACTGAATTACTCCAATTGGCCGCGTAATTCAAATTTTTCCGCGAACACTAACGGTAAGCTCAGAGACCTCAGCGGGGACTTGAGGTAACAATCTTAATAGCTTCAAATACTTGAGATCCGACGCCTTGAAGCAGGGTCCAAACTTGCAGCTGTTCCACTGAAACTATTTCAAATTTTGACCTTTGGGTGGTCGTGTGGGCCGCCCGCTCAAGATGGGAGACCTTCTATATGGCAAGATCGAGCGGCACATTAAAAACAGTAGCAACCGAAAGCGACCCTGTGGCCCGCAATCTGGAAAACTTCGACGACTTGGACTTCAATCGCTTCAGCAAACAAGATTGGGAAGGCTTCCATCGAAGTCATTCTGAGAACATCCTCGTTCACTGGCCGGATGGTCACACGACTACGGGCTTTGACCTTCATATCGAGGACATGAAATATATGTTCACATTTGCACCGGATACCCGAATCACTTCTCATCCGATCAAGATCGGGCAGGGCGAATGGACTGCGGTCATGGGATGGATGGAAGGGACTTTCACACTGCCCATGAAGGCTTCGGATGGAAAGGTCATTCAGCCCACAGGAAAAAGTTTCAAGATTCCGATGTGCACCATTGGTCGCTGGAAAGATGGACTCATGGAGGAGGAGTACCTGTTCTGGGACAATCAGACCTATATGAAGCAACTGGGTGTCGGCTAGGCCGAACAAGAATCAGATCAGTCTGACGTCGGTCGGAAAATAACTCCATTGCGATAGATCACCTTTCTTTAGTCCCTCGAAGATGATTTCGATCTCCTCCTGGATCTCCTGAAGATTGTACTGAATGTACTTTGTGTTCATAGAAGCGGTCCTTTCACGCTAAGCCTAGACTCAAACCACGCATCGAGACTGAACCATGATCGATTCCCTCGTACTCAAAACGCAGGCGATCGCTTGGCACTGAGGCACCTAGAGTATAAAGAAGCGGATACCAATGATCGGGGGTTGGAATGCTGAGCTTCCCGGCCTAGGATGCCGTTGCCTGATTTATCAACGACGCACAGGCACCCAAGAGAAGTTGATTTTTTGTCCATTCATCAAACTCAATGGCCCAATCAAACGGTTTAGCGGATGGGCTGAAATCAATCTGCCTTAGGTTGTGGACGATGTTCCCGCTTCCGACGATCAAGATGCCTCGATCGCGAAAACTTCTGAGCTTCTGACCCAATTGGAAATGATACTCAGGCCCTTGCGACATATCGATGCTGAGCTGAAGAACTGGAACATCGGCTTTAGGGTACATGTGCCTAAGCACAGACCATGTTCCGTGGTCGAGACCCCAGTCCGTACCATCAGTCCTAACCTCCGGGTCCTTGATCTCGCCGTGAATCATGTCCGCGATTTCCGGGCTACCCGACGCAGGATACTGCACATCAAATAACGGCTTCGGAAAGCCATAAAAGTCATGAATGGTTTTCGGCTTGGGCATGCGGGTCACCCAAGTGCCTTTGGTCATCCAGTGAGCTGACACACAAAGAATCGCCTTGGGATGCCCAAGTGTCCTACCCAGATCACCGAGCGAGCGGGTGAACGTGTTCTGTTGAATTGCATTCATCGGGCTACCATGACCTAGAAACAGGACAGGCTGTCGTTTTATTGAATCGTGGGTCCGTACTTGCGAGCCATGCTTTTCGGTCATTTTGAGTCTCCTCGTCCAGAGCAAACTCGACGCCAACAGAGCTGAGGCACTGAGCGCCAACCATTGGCGTCGAGTCATTAATAGTACTATCTCATTTTCTTACGAACTGGATATCGAGCGTGATCGTGACGTCATCGCCCACCAGCACTCCGCCGGTCTCAAGCGCAGCGTTCCAGTTCAAACCAAACTCCTTTCGCTTGATCTTGGTCGTGGCAGAAGCACCAATCTTGACATTGCCCCAAGGATCCTTCATTTCGGAATCAAGACCCTCGACTGAGAGAGTCACTGCGCGCGTCACGCCATGGATGCTCAAATCGCCGACAACCAGAAGATCATCGCCGTCTGGGCGGACCTGCGTGGATTTGAAGGTGATCGAAGGATATTTTTGCGCGTCTAAGAAGTCAGCACTTCTCAGGTGCTCGTCGCGCTTGAGTGCGCGGGATCTATTTCCTGTAACCATCCAAAGTTACCTCTATTGTGAGTCAATGCGGTCGCAACCGGTACGTTAAAAGTGCGATTGATTACAAAATTTTCCTTACCCGATGATTCTTTTTCTAAGTATTCGGCTAATCTATCCCAGGTCGAATCGCCGCTTACTTTTTTAATAAATTTTCTGGTTTCTTCGGCGGCTTCTGGAGTAGGCAGTGCCATGCTCATTTCCATTTTTGTTTTACCTTTAACATCTGTAAAATGAACAGTTACTCTAAACATTGGAGGCCTGTCGTCACTTCCGCCATGGTCATAAACTAAGCGCGAATATTTTTCGACTTCTAGGTATTGTGTTTTATTGGGGTAATCAACTCCATCGGGACCATGCATGGTATAACTCCAGCTTCCACCAGCTCTTAAATCTTTGCTGTGAGTTGTGAGTGTAAAGCCGCGAGGCCCCCACCATTGAGCTGTTTGACTTGGATCTGTCCAAGCCTCCCACACGACTTTAACGGGGGCATCGTAAATTCGAGTGATGTCAATTAAGTTGGATTTATTTTTTGCGGCCATTCCTTTTTCCTTTCGAAACTTTTCCAGTCACGGTTTTTAAATATTCGTCGAGTCGGTTAAAGCTTTCTTCCCAGAAAACTCGATAGTGCTCCATCCAAGCAGAAGCATCTCGCAAGGGAGCACCGTTCAGTTTGCAGGACCGCCATTGCGCCTCTCTGGTTTTCGTGATGAGTCCCGCTTTCTCTAGAACTTTTAAGTGTTTGGTAATGGCGGGGAGACTCATATCTTTTAAAAATGGCTCCGCTAGGTCAGAAACATTAGCCTCTCCCTTAGAGAGCTTCGCTAATATGGCCCTGCGAGTGGGGTCGGAAAGCGCCGAAAATGTTTGGCTAAGATGATCTTGCATATAATGCCTATCAGTTAATTAACTATACGGTTAAATATAAATTATAAAAATGAATGGGTCAACTGAACCAAAT
>JAHFAC010000311.1 GCA_023250755.1 Bacteriovoracaceae bacterium
AAAACAAGATGAAATTCCATGTTTTCAAGGTATCTCAGGCCACCATGAATCAACTTAGAGCTGCGAGATGAAGTTCCGTAAGCGAAATCCTGGCGCTCAACCAAAGCCACCTTAAGCCCCCGCGAAATGGCATCTCGGGCAGTGGCTGCACCCGTAATCCCACCTCCAATAACCAGGAGATCGAAAGTCTCGTCTTTAAAGCGTCTCAATGCTGCTTGGCGGGTGCGAAAGGAAAACTCACCGTCACCCAGCTCCCCCAGCTTCAAAGATGCCATTGTCCTATCCTTACTCTTTGGGTCGAACTAAAGTGATGCCTAATTCGACGAGTTGATCAGAAGTCACATGTGAAGGAGACTCTGACATCAGGCAGTGCCCCCGCTGAGTTTTTGGAAAGGCCATGACGTCTCGAATCGGGCCGACATTGCACAAAATGGCTGCTAAGCGATCAATTCCAAAAGCAATGCCTCCATGAGGTGGGGTTCCGTATTGGAGCGCCTCGAGAAAAAATCCAAATTTTTCGTGGGCTTCATCATGAGACAAACCGAGGTGTTGAAACATTGCGGCCTGGACATCCGAACGATAGATTCTAAGGCTTCCTCCGCCAATCTCCACCCCATTGAGAACCAGGTCATAGGCCGAAGCCTGGATCCGATCGAGATTCTTGCCCGCAATAAAGTCATCAAAAAACTCAGGTCTTGGAGAAGTAAAGGGATGATGAAGTGCAAAATAGCGCCCTTCTTTTTCATCAAATTCAAGTAACGGGAAATTCATCACCCAGAGAAAAGCGGGCTTTCCTTCTCCAACCTTAGGAATCATTCCCAAACGCGCACCGACCGCCAGCCTCAAAGCGCCTAATGCATCAAAAACCACTTTGTTTTTAGGGTCTGCAATGCACAGAACCAAATCGCCAGCTTGAAGCTTGAGGGTTGTTTTAAGGGCTGTTTTTTCTCCCTCAGAAAAAAACTTTGCCGCTGGGGACTGGATCTCGCCATTCAACTGCACCTTCATCCAGAGCAGGCCCTTGGCACCGAAAGTTGCCCCCTGCGCCTGGAGATCATCTAAATCCTTGCGCGAAAATTTTTCAGCCATCCCAGGAACCACGATGGATCGAATCGAGCCTGCGTGCCCCCTGGAGTCGGGCTTCAGTGCATTTTGAAAAACTTGAAAAGTGCTCGTCTTAAAAATTTCAGAAACATCTTGAAGCTCAAGCCCAAATCGAACATCGGGCTTATCACTTCCAAAACGAGCCATCGCCTCAACGTAAGGCATGCGAGAAAACGGGGTCGAAACATCTTGACCTAAAACCTCCTTCCAAACTCGAGCGATCATTTTTTCAAGGACTGGAAAAAATGATTCTTCGTCCATAAAAGAAACTTCGATGTCGATTTGTGAAAATTCGGGTTGGCGATCGGCCCTCAAATCTTCGTCCCGAAAACAACGAGCGATCTGGTAATAGCGATCCATCCCACTCACCATAAGAAGCTGCTTCAAGGTTTGTGGGGATTGAGGCAGAGCATAGAACGTTCCAGGATTCAAACGGCTCGGGACAATGAAATCTCGGGCTCCTTCGGGAGTCGACTTGTACAAAATTGGAGTCTCAACTTCGACAAAGGCGTTTGCATCCAGCTCATTGCGCACAACCGAAAGCATCTTGTGCCGGATCATGAGATTTCGTTGAAGACTGGGACGCCTGAGATCAAGATACCGGTACTTGAGCCGCAAAGTCTCTGCCACTTCAATGTCTTCATCAATGGCAAAGGGAGGGGTTTTTGCTTCAGACAAAAGAACTAAATCTGTGCAAGCCACCTCGATTTCACCTGTTGTCATTTTTGGATTGGTCATCCCCTCCGGACGATGCCGGACTTTTCCACGACACCAGAGAACAAACTCTCCTCGAATCCGACCCGCTAACTCGTGGGCTTGTCCCCCACCAGCTAACGCCGGATCAAAAACAATCTGAGTCAAACCGTAACGATCGCGTAAATCCGCAAAAACCAGACCACCGTGATCTCGTCGTTTTGCCACCCAACCGCAGAGCGTCACTTCTTGACCGAGATGCTGGGATCTTAACTCCCCACAAGTATGCGAACGAATCATTCGTTTAATTCCTATTGTCATAGAATCTAAATACCACAGACTCACGGAGCGGCATACCCTTCGCTATAGGAGTCATGGCCCCCCTCTCGAAACGCTCCTATTCTGTAAAAACCCTCGCAACCACCTGGCGTGAAATCTGGGAACCGGGTCCTTATTTCGAGCAAGTCGCTCAGGAAATTGAAAAAGCGGAGCGCTACATCCTCTTGGCAGGCTGGCAGATCGACTCACGTCTCCTTTTTCAGACTCCTCACGCTGAAACACTTCGGGAGAAGCTTCTCCGGATTTGCCAAAATAAGCCTTCGATTCAAATTTTCCTCCTTCTCTGGGATTTTTCATCTTTTTATCTATGGGAACGCAAACTCTTTCAAAAGAAAGCTTGGAAACAGCTCCACCCAAGAATTCATGTGGCGTTTGACCACCAGCACACTTTCGGAGCCTCTCATCATGAAAAAATCATCGTTGTCGATGGTCGAGTCGGATTTTGTGGAGGCATTGATCTCTGTGACAAAAGGTGGGACTCCCCCGAGCACCTGTATGAGAACGCACGGAGATCCCTCGATGGACAGGGTGAACAGCATTTTCCCTACCATGATGTGGCAATCCGCGTGACAGGACCCATATGTGCCGAACTCGAAAGCCTGATTCGCAAGCGATGGGGCCATACGAGCCGTGTCCCGCTGCCCAAAATGGAATTGGCCAATAACCCCACTCAAATCTCTCTCGGATATGAACCTGTAGCCGTTTACTTGAGCCGAACTCACACAGAAATTTTCATAAAAAGGCAAATTGAGTTTCTCTACCTTGAGCTTATACGGAAGGCGAAGCACCGAATCATCATCGAAGGCCAGTACTATTGGTCCAAACGAATTAATGATGCGCTTATTGTCAAATTTTATCAGCTTCAAAGGAGGCGGCGCCCCCCCTTCGAACTGATTTTAATCCTCTGCTATCCGACAGAACTCAGAGCCCTCACTCGCTATACCGCCCACTTTGAAATGAAATTGCTCAAAGATCTTAAAAAAGCCGCTGACGAAACAGGGGGACATCTGGTCATGGGATCCCCTCTTGCGCTTCCGCCCCCCGGCAACGGTTCTCGCTTCCATGTAAAACCGATTTATGTGCATTCCAAACTCATCTTGATTGATGATCACTACTTATGCGTCGGTTCAGCCAACTTAGCTAATCGCGCATTGCGGATGGACACAGAGATCGCCCTCACATTTGAAGCTCAAACTCCTGGACAGCACCAGCACCTCACTCTCCTTGG
>JAHFAC010000312.1 GCA_023250755.1 Bacteriovoracaceae bacterium
TCACTCCTGGAGCCCGATTGGCTGCCCCGAAATTTGCAAATTCTGAATTATAGCCCAGCCCTAATCGCCCTTGAAGATCTCTTGCCTGGAGAGGGAGAGGAATTAATAAAGTTAAAAATAATAACGCCCAGCGTCTTTTTGGTGAGTACATCTCTATTAACAGAGTAACTGTAGCCTTTCTTTTTGACAACCCCCAGAGACTCCTCTAAACACAAAATATGTCACCATCAATGAGCACTTCTACGACTGAATTGAATCGAAAATCCCTAAAGCGTCCCGATGAGTTTGTTACCACGGTCCGCACCGTCTTTGACGAAATTGCTGACCACTGGCGTGCCCTGGCTATACTCGCAGGATTACTTCTAGCCGCTGGCCTTGGGCTCGCACTTTATGCCAATCAGCGAAACTCAAAGCTTGAGCTTGCTCGAGGTGCCCTGTTCCGCGCGAATCAGGCTCTTGAGAAGGAAATGACCGCTCTTGCCGTTGCACTCGCTCCCCCGGCAGAGCCAGAAAAAGATAAGACGGAAAAAGATAAGGCGGAAAAAACAAAACCAAAACCAGATGCCCAGTCCATTGCGTTCAAAAAATTCGATGTCGATGCAAAATTGGGCTCGAGTGTGGGTCAACTCAAAGCAGTCATCACTTCTTTTCCTAATACTCAGCCAGCACAAGAGGCAAAACAAGCGCTCGGTGATCTTTATTTCAACCACGGGGAGTCCCTAAAAGCGCTCTCCTGGTATCAAGCCGCAGTGGATTCGGCCCATGAGCCTCTTGATCGAGCACTCGGGCTCATTTCTTTGGGGTATGCCGAGGAAAATGCAGGAAAATTTTCTGAAGCCTCCCAAAACTATGAGAAAGCGCTTGCCTTAGGTGAAGAGGGACTTCAGGGGGATATCCTCTTGGGGTTGGCTAGATGCCAGGAGGGAATGAAGGATTTAGCAAAAGCAAAAGTCACCTATGATAAAATCATCCAGCAATTACCCAATACTGAATATGCCAAGACCGCAGAGGTCTTGAAAGCCAATCTGGAGTAGGAGCAAAAGGAATAATATGTCAAAGTTTCTATTTGCCCTCTCCTTTTCAGCGGCGCTCATGATCGGCGCGTTGGCTTGTGCAGGGCGAGATATTCACCCAGACCTGAAAGCTGATCCAAAGATCATGGTCAGAAAATGGACCCTTCAAACTCACGGCCCTTACGAGTCAGGTGACCGCGGGACTGAATTTTCAAATCCCGTTTTAAGTGGCAATACATTGATTTTTGGTAACCAAAGTGTGGGATTAGTCTCGCTTTATCCTGGAATGATGCAGGTGCGGTGGAGTTTGCCGATTCGAGGGGGTGTCATTAGTGAGCTTTCTGTGGATCGAGGGATTGTTTTCTTCGGAGGGGGTGATGGTTATCTCTACTCTGTAAGCGCTGAGTCTGGAACCGTGAATTGGCGTTATGATTTGCACAACTCGATTATTTCTCGTCCCACTGTGGTTGACGGCCGAGTTTTTGTTACGACCTCAGATGATACGGTATTTGCTTTTGATGCCGGCACGGGGAAGTGGCTTTGGCATTATCGCCGACGCTCAGCTCCTCCTGCGACGATCTTAGGGGCCTCAGCTCCTCTAGTGGATGGGCAAGAGGTACTCGCAGGATTAAGCGATGGCTTCTTAGTCGCCCTCTCTGTTCAAGATGGCCAACTCCGTTGGGAAAAGAAACTCCATCAAGGATCACGCTTTGTGGATGTGGATGCACATCCCGTTCTAGAGGGAGGGATTCTTTATATCCCATCCTACGATGGATCTCTTTATGCGCTTAAACGACAGGGTGGAGAGATTCTCTGGCGCTTTGAATCAGGGGGCAGTAAACAGGTTTTCTTAGAAGATCAGAACCTCTATCTTCCGTCCTCAGATGGCTCTATTTATGCGCTTCAAAAAACAACAGCAAGGCTTTTATGGAAATTCGAGCTTGATCGTGGAACACCGACTCAACTGATTGTAACTGACAAATACGTCATGGTCGGTTCTAGTCATCAGTATTTCTATGTTTTAGATAAAAAAAGCGGGAAGGGGATCTACCGATTCAATGTGGGCTATGACAATGGCTTTTATGGATCGCCTGCCTTTGATGCAGCATCTCAGCGACTTTATACTCTATCCTCTGCGGGGAACCTCTACTCCTTTTACTTAAGGCAGCCCCCCCGTAAAACCCGCCTTCATGGGATGCTGGATCCCTATGAATTTCAATAATGAGGCCGAGAATTTTTTTCGCCCCCTTGATTGCTGGACTTTTTATTTCATTCTCTCTTTCTCAGCGAGCCTTAGCGGATTCAAGAGGGAATATTGGCCTCCTCGGTGGTGTTGCTTTGCCCAGTTTGAGCAGTAACGTCTTTGCTTGGGGGTTTGCTGGGATGTATCGAACCTCGCCTCTCATGGCTGTAGGTCCATTTTTTTTTAAATATGGGATGGGCCTTGAAACCACGTCAGACACGGGAAATGCAATCGTTAGTTCATCGAGTCTTTTTTACGGGGTCGAGGCAGACGCAATACTGAAAGATAGCCTGCGTGGATTTCAAATCGGGTTAAAGCTGGGGATCGCCCATCTTTCTACTGAGGTTGAAGCTTGGGATTCTGTTTCAAGTATCAGTATTAGCAATACACTTAATAAGTTTTTTTTGGGCCCGAAGCTCGGTTATGATTATCCAGTGGGGCGCTTTACGGTTGGGGGGGAACTCAGCTATATTTTTGGAATCGGACCTTACTCACCCAAGGTCTTCAGCCTTCTCCTGGCACCTAAATTCGTATTTTGAGCACACTGGGCAAAGAGTGATTCATGAGATTCTCATTTTTTTTGATCGCCGGTTTTTGCCTCGTGACTGCGGCATTAAGCTCATCTCAATCCTTGAAAAAAGGGCAGTGGATTAAGCAGTTTCACTCATTTTCGATTACAGAGTCCTTGAGTAAGAACAGTTTTCGAATTTTTTCAACGACATTGCCTTGTCCTGATGCAAGAGGGGGTTCTCATCGGGAGTGGGCCGAAGAGCCTCCAGTCTTTCATCTCCTGGCGGCAGGGATTTTTGCCTTAGGGTTGCAAAACCCGGCACTCCTTCCTCTTCTTGCTTATTTGCTTTTTATGGTGGCGGCGTTTCTTTTAATATGCAGTCCAAATGAGGTGGGGTTGGAGAGGGTGGGGGAGAAGCAGAGAAGGATCATTTTTCTTCTGAGCGCAACCTCTCCTGTTGTGATGCGTTTTAGCATCCAACATCTTCCCGATCTCTTGGCCACCGCGTTGCTGATGTTAGGTGGATACTTTACAGTGGGGAAAAGAAGAGGTTGGAGTCTGATTTTTCTTGGCCTTGCTGTGACAACAAAA
>JAHFAC010000313.1 GCA_023250755.1 Bacteriovoracaceae bacterium
CACGAGCGATTTCTAAAATGGACTTTTGGTCTGCGTTGCGTATCGTCATTCCAGAAATGTCTTCGCCCTTGCTGTCGCTGGCGACTTGAAAAAAGATATCGATGTTTTTTCTCGGATAAAGTCTGCCAAAGCGAAGAATACAATTAATATCGGGATGGCGCCGCAAGATCTCTGCAAAGACTTTTCCGACGTAATGCGAAAACGTGATTTTGAGCCCTGTTTGCTTTCGGAGTTTCTCAATATAAGCGAGAGACAGGGTGGCATCGAGATCAAGAAACCCATAGACACTGGGATCACCTGCGGTTTGCCACGTACCAATGGCGACTTTTCGCCAGCTTGAAAGTTTTAGGGCGGGACCGAGCTCAACGTTACGAGTCAGGAATGGCATAGATAGTCCCGACTATAGCAAAAGCTCTAGGGATTCCCACCCTAGATTTTACTTTGCTGGGGCCTGTTGTTTGGCGGCACCGGCTCCGGTCTGTGCTTCTCCCTCAGATCCCACCAATTCATTGGCTTTACTCATGGAATCGGTGGCGCTTTTCACCGCTGCCCCGCCTGCTGCTGTTGATCCAGTGGTGAGAGATACGCTCGGAGGTTCGCTGGGCGATGAGGTGGGCTTGGGATTTTCAACCTTGTTTTTCTTTCCTTTGCCCCCCTTGCTACACCCGCTGTCCACTGATCCGAATGCCAGGATAATTCCCAGAATCACTAAAAATCTGAATTTCATAAATGACTACTCCCCCTCAGGTTAAAAGCTTGCAGGCTTTGTTTTTCAGTTCCATTCATTGGTTGTTCATTGGCAGCTTCGTCGCTTGTGCTTTGGTCATCGCAGTACGGCGCAATTCGTTGATCGATGTAGGATTCTACTTCAGCCGGCGCAACCTTGTTGGCTACTCGGTTGGCGCAGTCCAAGCAAATACCCATTTTGGAGCAGCTGCCACACTCGCGAGAGACTCTGGATTCGACCTTGTTTCCAATTTGATCGATGACGGATTGCCCGAAGAACTCGGGCCAGCTTCCGAAGTTTCTTCGGTAATCAACCCCTGTTTTTTCAGAAATGGTGCAAACAGTTAGATGTGCAATTGCGGCCTCAGTGCTCAAGATGGCGCTCCTCACGTGTTGAGCAAGCTGACGCAACTTGCCCTGATCTGGATTTTGAGCTGCAGTTTTGCGGTCCACTTGAGGGAAGCCGTTTGGATCTGGTTTCTTTGCGTTTTTTGAGTCTGAGGGCTGTGAGCTGGATACAAGACGATCAAAATCTTTTTCGCTCATCAGGCTTTCTTTGACGCCTTTTTCACCCAGCAAGTCAGCTAATTGCTTGATTTTCCCTTTGGCCTCCTCTGTGAGGCGGCCCACTTCGGATGCGAAGGAGCGGCATCCAGGTGCATAGGTGATGGTGCGGCGATTTTTCGCCTCGCTGAGCACTGACTTCATGTAGAAGTTTAAAAGCATGGGGTAAACACCCCGATGCCAGGCAAAGGCGTCATCGCCCAGGCGGATGAAATTTCCGCTCGTGGTGACTCGAACCGTGGTGGTTTTTGCTCCACAAGCATTGCCTCTGTAGTCGGCGCGGACTTCTTTTTGAAATTTGTTAAAAGGAGTTCGGCAACGGCTGCAGACAGGGCTTCCGAAGCTTTCGGCTTCACCGGTAAAAAGGTTCATGGCCTTGCCTTCGTCAAATCGCATCTTATTGCCTCGAGCGTCTTCGCCGTCATTGTAAAGAAACGAGGCCCAAGTTTTGATGTTGCTCTTGACTGCTTGAACCAGCTTGGGGACGACAGGAGGTTCTGAATCCGTGGGCGCAGATGCTGAAGCGGCGCTCGCTAACTTGCGGTCATTGAAATCACAGTCCCTGAGGAATCCCACGCCGCAGGGGATTCGTATAAAAGACTCAAGCCCGAAAGCAATCGGGCTCGAAAGTAGAAAGCCTGACGCGACAACTCCCAGAACAGCGATGAAAAGAGCCTGGCTGGCCTGGTTTGGCTGAGTTACCTGATTTAAAAGAAAGAGAGTTATTTTTTCAGATTTGAATTTCCGCATTTCCCCCCCCTCTTACTGATTTCAATCCCCTGGTATCAGCTTGAGATAAGCATATTGTAAAAAATCATAAAGTAGTTGACAATAAGAATATGAAAATTCCTTTGCTCCAGGAATTTATGGAGGAATTTGAGGATTTTTCGGGGGGTCAAGAATGACACAGGACCGGTTTAATGGGTTTCGAAGGCGCTGGGGAGGGGCTTTTAGTTTTGTTTTTTCGAGTGTCGGTTTTTTTTGGATTTTTTTATTTTTTGGATTTTTTAGTGGAAACGCTTTCTCTGCGGGGAATCTTGGGGATGCTGAGGCGGCCTTGTCCAATGCGCATAATAAATATTTTGAAGCGCTGATGAGTGGCAAAGGGGGGACGCCAGCGGAGGATCGGAGACTTCGCGAGCAAATCATTATCCCGGCGGCCTCGAACGTAAATCGGGTGATTGAAGAGCGAAATAATGCTTTTTTGCGGCAAATTGGAGCGGAACCGCTCCCGCCCGTACAGTTTAAGAGAGAACTGGAGGCTGCGGAGCGCGCGGATGCAACGTGGAAGGATCGCGACAAGCCGGTGACTGGGATCATGGATTTTGCCCAGAAATTTTTCGGTGACGATCTCAATGCTCCAACGGATGCATCGGGTCCTGCGGTGGGGAGTCGTTCATTAAGTTCTGGGAGCTCAAGTCGCAACTCCGTTATTATTGATGGAAGCAATGTGCCAAGGGTACTTGAATTTCCGGGTCCAAAAAAGAAGCCCCTCGAAGAATTTCCGCTCTCGCCTTAAAGCAAATTACGAGGTAAGGCTCTAGTCTTCTATTCAAATATTCAAAGATTTAAGGCAAAGACTAAAGGAGTCTGATGTGAACAGTGCATCGTCATTAAAGTACAAAGTTAAAAATCTCAACCTCGCCCCTCAAGGACGCCTAAAGATTGAATGGGCTGAAAGCCGAATGCCGGTTTTGATGAAGCTCAGGGAGGATGCGAAAAAAAATCTTCCTCTCAAGGGAATGCGAGTTGCGGGTTGTTTACACGTTACGAAAGAAACAGGGGTTTTGATCCGAACGATCCGCGCAGCAGGCGCTGAGGTTTCGTGGTCGGGGTGCAACCCTCTTTCGACGCAAGATGATATCGCCGCAGCGCTCGCAGATGAGGGAATCTCCATTTACGCTTGGCATGGAATGAATAAAGACGAGTTTTACTGGGCAATCGAACGGACTTTAGAGTTTAAGCCCACGTTGACTTTAGATGATGGAGCGGATTTGATTTTTACAGTTCATTCGAAGTTTCAATCACTCGCCCAGGGCGTGATCGGCGGAACTGAAGAGACCA
>JAHFAC010000314.1 GCA_023250755.1 Bacteriovoracaceae bacterium
AGTTTTTCATATTCCGCGTCATTACAAAACTTATCATCACTATGAGCATCTGCTTCAGCATTGGATCTACTGGAGCCTGTTTTTGGATGCCTGGATTTGGCAGCGTTTTTGGCGAGAGAGGCGCTGGTCTTTGCATCTTGAGGTTTGGCGCCTATTTTTCTTGATCGGAATGCTGGGGACTACAGGCTATTTCTGGGGTCCGATGATTTTGGAGTGGGTGGTGTTCCGCTCGTTATTGTTAATTGTGTGGGGATTTGCCGTGTGGCACCTCAAATTCGAAATAAGATGGAGGGCGGCTCTCTTTCCGGCCCTGGTTGGGATCGTTTTTCTCGTCTTAGACTACCGCTGGTTTGTCCCGCTTTCAGAGGAGGTCAAAAAATTTGGCACTGTTTATCAGCCTTTGGGCTGGTTTGCTGGGCGGATGACTCGAGTCTGGGAGCCGCTTTGGTTGAGGCCCTTGTTCAAACCGCTTCTTTTTTTATTTCCTGGGATGACCTCGCCTCGTCCCCTGGATACCCCCGAAACGGTGGTCACGATTGGGTGGTTGTATTGGGTTCCGTTTGTGGCCGGATTAGTAGGACTCTGGAAAAAACAGAAAATCAAAGGAGTGATGGAAGTGCTTCCGCACTTGCTTTTTATTCTGTTGATTGTCTTTTATATGCGAGAAGGATTCTCTGGTTTTTATCAGCCCCTCATACAAAAAATCGTTCCTTTTATGAGTTATTTTAGGGTTGCCAGTCGGATGGGCTTACTTCTTCCCGCCGCTACGGCCGCCGCGATTGCGTTGATGTGGCCTGTGATTGAGAATGGTTTTAAGATTTGTTGGAAAAAAAGCCCTGAGAGGCACCTGTTTTCTTTTCGGAGTTTAATTTTGCTCTTTGTCTTGCTTTCTGGAGTTGAGCTTGCCCAATTGGCGTATCCGATCAGTGCAATGGAGCCCATGGAGCCTGAGCTTTCTCAGATGCTTGAAAAAATTAAAACAATCCCGGGTACTACAGTCCTTGATCTTCCGTTCTGTGTGGCGGGTGGAAACGGAATTTGCACCGACCAGCAGTGCCCGAATTATCCTCGCTCGACCCTGGGCCAGTGTTTTCGAATTTGGCACGAGAAAAAAATCCATGGGCTATATCAATCTCGGATGTCAGAGAGTCACTGTCAGGCCTTTAACCACTTGCCCTATCTTTCTTGGTTCAGCGCCTGGCGTGAACAGCGCTGCCTCCGTGATCCAGAATGGAAAGGGTTTTGCAGATACTTGTCTCAGCACCCAGAATTCTCGGCTGTGCTGGTTTACCCTGATATTTGGAAAGGCGCAGGCACTTTGGAATGTCAAAAACGGTTTGTCGAATTTTTGGGCAAGCCAGTGAGTGAGGCAGTTACGAATGTCAGAAATACCCGGGAGCCCGAAAAAACCAACTTGACTCGAATCCAGTGGTTTGAACCCAGGTGCAGGAGTGTGTCTCCTTAGATCAGCCCTTAGTCCTTAAACTGCTCTTGATACCAAGCGAGGGTGGCCTTCAGTCCCTCATCAAATCCATACTGGGGTTTCCATCCAAGTATTTCCTTGGCTTTGGTGCTGTCAAGGCATTGAACTGGGATTTCTTTGAGAGGTTCGTTGAGGATTTTCGGTTTCAAGTCCGTGCGATTCATGATTTGAAGCACTTTCTCGACCACTTCACGTACTGAAAGTCTGAGCCCATATGAAAAATTAAAAGCCTCCCCTGAGTGCGCTCCATTGACCATGGCCTCGGCTAAAGCCAGATAGGCGTGCGCCCCATCTTCGGCAAAGATATAGTCTCGGATATAAGATCCGTCACTCCGGATGACGGGAGGACGGTTTCGCAGGATGTCGAGAGCTGTGCCCGGAATGAGGCGGTTAAAGTTTAAATCTCCGGGGCCAAAAAAATTGCCACATCGGGTGACCGCAACGGGGAGCCCATAGGTAACGAAGTAACTTCGAGCAATCAGGTCTGCGCAGCTTTTAGAAACGTCGTAAGGATGTTCTCCGCGGAGCGGAGAAGTCTCATCATAAGCCTCTCCTTGCAGGTTTCCGTAAGCTTTGTCAGAGGAGGCCACCACAATTCGGCGGACCCGTTTTTGATGGAGGCGCGCCGCTTCAAGGATGTTCCAGGTGCCTTGAATATTGGCACGAAAAGTCGCGAGTGGACTGCGATTGGCTGTTCCTACAATGGTCTGAGCGGCGAGGTGAAAGACCGTGTCGATCTCATATTCATTGAGGGTACGTTCGATCAGGCTGAAATCCTCGACTTCGCCTCGGATCATTGAAACTTTACGGTCCAGTTGCCAATCTGGAGAGGGACTAAAAAAGATCGAGCGCGGAACGTGATCCCTCACGAGCGTGACCACCTCGGCGCCTTGTTTGACGAGTTGGCGAGTGAGGTGTGAGCCTAAAAGTCCAGTGGCGCCGGTTACGAATACTTTTGCGTCTTTTAAAAATACCTTTGAAAATGTCTTTGGGAATGTGTTCGGAAGTGTACTTGGCATGCAGTCCTCTTTTGCCTTTAACTACATTGACTCAGAAAGGGTGTCGAGTCTATTATCTGCCCTCATCTATGCTAAAAAACCAAGATATTCCTGTCTTTATTCTGGCCGGCGGTCGCGGTACCCGAATTTCTGAAGAAACGGGCTTAAAGCCAAAACCCATGATCGAAGTTGGGGATATTCCCATCTTGGTGCATTTAATGCGCTGGTATTATTCCTTTGGCTTTAATGATTTCATTATTTGCGGGGGATATCGGTCGTGGGAGATTAAACAGTATTTCCTTACTTACGAATTTCGGAAGAATCACCTGTCGATCGATCATCGCTCAGTTTTGGACACGCCGCCTTCTTCGTTTAGAAGAAACGAAACACAAGAAAAGTGGCGGGTGAGGGTGATCGATACTGGCTTGGATTGCATGACGGGGGGCCGTATTGCCAAAGCTTTTGACGAGATCGCCTGGGATCAGGAGTTTACCGATTTCGCCCTGACCTATGGAGATGGGCTTTGTGATGTCAATTTAGAGGATGAACTCGGCTTTCATCGCTCACATGGCAAGGTCGGGACTGTGTTGGGTGTACCTCCCTTAGCGCGTTTTGGTGAGCTGGATATTACTGCTGAGAATCGAGTGCAGAGCTTTCTTGAGAAACCCCAATCCCGCCAGGGATTCATCAATGGTGGTTTTTTCTTTTTCAAGCGAGATTTTAGAAAACAACTGAAGGCGGAAGATTCTTGTTTTCTTGAGCGGGCCCCCCTGGCGGAACTGGCAGAGGAGGGACAGTTGATGACGTTCAAGCACGCGGGTTTTTGGCATCCCATGGATACGCTCCGAGATAAGACCCACCTAG
>JAHFAC010000315.1 GCA_023250755.1 Bacteriovoracaceae bacterium
AGGCTTGGATTTACCGAGTAGTGTCATGGCCCACCTGCTCCGCCGGCGATTTTAAAGATGGGCAAATACATCGCAATCAAAAGACCACCGACAACGCTTCCTAAGAAGACGAGGATGATCGGCTCGATTAACTTAGTCATTCCGCTGACGAAGATTTCAACTTCTTCTTCATAGAAATCGGCGATTTTTTCAAGCATTTTATCCAAACTGCCGCTTGCTTCACCGACAGAAATCATTTGCACCGCCATTTTTGGGAATACCTGAAGTCTGCCGATGACTGTTCCGAGCGTTTTTCCGGATTCAACCTCTTTTCTGACTGTAGCAATCGCGTCTTCAAGCACGTAATTATCCATCGTGGTTTTACAGATGTCTATGGCATCGATCATATTGATGCCTGAGGTGATCATGATTTGCATGGTTCTCGCAAAGCGGGCTACCGATGATTTTTGAATCAACTCACCAAAAATGGGAGATTTAAAAATCATCCGATCGATAAAGATCCGACCTTCTCGGGTTTTTGAATAAAGTGAAACGAGGTAGCTAAAACCAATGATTCCAACGAGTATAATGGGAGCATGATGCGCAAAAAAATGAGAAACAGCCAACACAGCTTTTGTAGGACCGGGGAGCTCTTGATTGTTGCTCTTGAGCAAATCTTCAAACTTAGGAATCACAAAGACCAACATGAGCGCAATCACGAGAATCCCGACAAAAAGGACAATTACGGGGTACATCATGGCGCTTTTTACAATTTTTCTCAGCCGGTTTGAGTTCTCAAGATAGCGGCTGAGACGCTTGAACATGATATCGAGCGATCCAGAGGATTCGCCCACTCGGATAAGTGCTATATAAATTTTTGGAAATGTCTTTGGGTAAAGCCCAAGTGCCTCCCAGAGATAAGATCCTTGGGCCACTTTGTCTTTAATGTTGCTGATAATGGCCTGGATGTTTTTTGTGCTGGCTTGATCGGCTAAAAACTCAAGTCCTTGTACGAGCGGAATTCCTGAGGTGATCAGGGCATGCAATTGTCGGGTAATGGCAACCAATGTTTCAAGGGACATGGTTCGCTTGCTTCTGCGTAAGACTTTACCAATCTCCTGACTGAGGTTGCCAGGAGTTGAGATCCGGGTGGGACGGACCCCCTGAGAGCGGAGAAGCACGCGCATTTCTCCTTCATTGGACGCCTCGATGCGACCTGTGACTTTTTTACCGGTTTTATCGACTCCCTGGTAATCGAATTCCACGCCTTACCTTCGATCTGCTGCATTGCCCAAGGCTTTTGCCAGCTCTTCGGGCATGGTGCTATTTTCAATTGCATCTGTTTTTGAGAGAATTCCCCCTCGAACTAATGCAACCAGGCTTTGGTTCATGGTGAGCATGAACGTTTCATCTTGTCCGGTCTGCATGGATGAGTAAATTTGATGGATCTTGTCTTCACGGATCAGGTTGCGGATCGCCATGGTCGGAATCAGCAACTCACAGGCTAGGATTCGCCCCGGTGTGAAGCTTTTTGGAATCAAAGTTTGGGAGACAATGGCTTGAAGAGTGAAGGATAAGGCATGTCGGATCTGGGTTTGTTGGTGGGGTGGAAATGCGTTGATGATTCGATTGATGGATTGAATGGCTCCGTTGGTATGAAGGGTGGCAAAGACCATGTGCCCGGTTTCTGCCATATTGAGAGCCATCTCAATGGTCTCCATGTCTCTCAGTTCGCCCACCAAGACGAAATCTGGGTCTTCACGATTGAGGATGTCGAGCAATGATGCGAGCGTCGTGGATTTTCCTGACCCCGTGGGTCCTGTCACCAAAACGAGGCCATTGGGTCGCTTGATTACTTTTTTGAGTATGATTGGAAGATTTAATTTATCAAAATCCGGGATATGGATCGGGATCCAACGGAAGACCCCAGCAACCCCGCCTCTTTGAAAAAAAAGATTGCCGCGAAACCGGGCGACATCTTTGATGCCAAAAGAAAAATCAAGTTCTTGGGCTTTTTCGAATTCTATTTTTTGTGAATCAGTCAGAACGGAGTAGCAAAGTTCTTTTGTGTCCTGATGGGTGAGCGTATCTACTTTGGCCTTGACCATTTTTCCCTGAATTCGGAATTCAGGTGGTACCCCGACCGTAATGTGTAGATCGGACGCGTCTTGCTCGATCATGGTTTTCAAGAGCGCAGGCAGGCCGACTTTTCCCATTTTCAGTTCTCCATTGTGCTGGCCAATGCTTCTTCCAAGCTGGTTTTTCCTTCGGCTACTTTGGTGAGGGCAGATGATCGGAGGGTCTTGAGCCCGTCCTGCTGCGCTTGTTTTTTTAATTCAAGCGCGGTGGCACCCTTGAGGACCATTTCTTTAAGGGTTCGATTGAAATCGAGTACTTCATAAATTGCAATACGCCCCTTGTATCCAGTGTTATTGCACGCTGGACATCCCTTGCCCTGCAGGCATTTAGTTTTTGCGGCTAGCTCAGGAGACAGTCCAAGCTGGACGAGCTTTTCTGGCGGTATGTTTTGTTCTACTTTGCAACGAGGGCAAATGGTCCTGAGGAGTCGTTGCGCGACAATTGTATTGAGCGAGGCGACCACCAAAAATGGCTCTAGTCCCATATTCATCAGACGAACAATACTGCTAGTTGAGTCATTTGTATGCAAAGTGGATAAAACAAGGTGCCCTGTGAGAGCCGCTTGCACAGAGACCTCTGCCGTCTCGTAGTCTCGAATTTCACCGACCAAAATGATGTCAGGATCTTGGCGGAGTAAAGCGCGCAATACGCTAGCGAAGGTCAGTCCAATTTCTTTGTGAGCTTGGACTTGGTTGATTCCTTCGATGTTATACTCTACTGGATCTTCGACAGTGGAGATATTGTCTGAAATTTGGTTCAAATCACTGAGGGCCGAGTAGAGGGTTGTTGTTTTTCCGCTTCCAGTCGGACCCGTTACGAGGACCATCCCGTAGGCTGAATAGATCCCTTTTTTGAAGATTTCGAGTTGAGTTTGCTCAAATCCGAGTTTTTTGAGATCGAGTTGAAGGCTGTCCTTATTAAGGATGCGGAGGACGACTTTTTCACCAAAAAGAGTGGGAATCGTATTAACGCGAAAGTCGACCTCGGTATTGCCGTGCTTTAGTTTGATACGGCCGTCCTGTGGAATTCGCGACTCGGCGATATCCATTCGCGAAAGGATTTTGACTCGTGCCACGACGGCTCGTCTCATTTCGATCGGGATTTCAGCGATCTCATGAAGGGTGCCATCGATTCGCATTCGAACCCGAAAGCGTTTTTCATAAGGTTCGATATGGATATCACTGGCTCCCTTGGATACGGCTTCGCTTAGGACTCCATTCACT
>JAHFAC010000316.1 GCA_023250755.1 Bacteriovoracaceae bacterium
GGTCAGCAACCTCTGCTTTTCGGGCTGCTTCGAGGCATTTTTGATAATAAAGTTCTTTACCGAGGTCTGGACTGCCAATAAAAACCCCGTGGCCACGGAGTCTGCTGATCGCTTCAATGCTTTTGAGGTGATTTTTGACAGGATCAAACCGGGCGACTTGCAAGAAAAATGGTCCTACAAGTTGAAATTTTTTTCTAAATAACTCAGGATTTGAATTGATGAAATGTGGGCTTACTCCATTGGGTATGAGTGCCAATTTTTCTGGTGATACATGAAATTTTTTAGTGAGGTGTCCAGCTTCGATTTCAGTGATTGGAAAAAACAAGTTTGGAACACTAAAGCTTGAGATGAACCCAGGATTTTGGCCGGTTTGGCGAAGAAAAGAGTCTGATAAATAAAGTTTAAGCAAGTGGAAAGCTCCTTCAATATGCGAAGGCAAGTGTAATACGGGTGTGACACAGAGGGGGCGATGAGGCGCGAGCCTTTTCAACGTTGCCCACATGGAGCGTTCAATAGTCGAAAAATAATGAATCACGTCATAGTCAGCGGGACGATGGCACCATGGATTGTAGAGGTCTACATGATGACCCAGGGTTTTTAAGGCATTCTTGAGTTCGATGATAACGCGTTCACCACCTCCTGGGTTTTGAAAGGCCATTGAGTAGGTGGCAAAAAGAATCCTCATAAGATTAATGCTACTTCACCTGTGTCGTTTTTTGGACTACCTTTTAGTAAAGGGGTATCATTGTGCATGACCAAGGATCAGTTGACATGAAACTCCTGTGTGTGCTGCATCCCTCGTTTTTTCAAGCTAAAGACCCTTCTGGGGAGTGGGGCTGGTTATCTAGATATACGAATTCTTTGAGAGAAATAGGCATTGAGACAAGTCTATTTGAGATGCAAGAGCATAAAATCAAGGATTTTGACCTCATTCATTTCTTTTCTTCAGATGATCCTGCTACCTGGGATTGGGTTCAGGAGGTAGGGATTCCGGTTGTAGTGACTCCTGGGCTCAAAGGATTACGAGGCTTTGAGCAACCCAAGAGGGGCGTGTTTTTCCTGCGATTGCTACGAGCAATGATTCAAAGACGTTGGCCTCCGGTGGATCAATTTACTTTCTATCAGTGCGCAAAAAAGTATTTAATTCCTTCTGCGTGGGTCAGACGTGTTCAGAAGGATTGGGCTGTGCCCTCTCAAAAAGTGATTCTTTTGCCCGAGGATCCTCTTGAGGCGGCTCGAGTGGCGAGTCAAGTTTATCAAAGTGTACTCGGGGCTTCTCCCTCTTTCTGTTGATGCAGAGCAATGGGGCTTGAGGTATTTATCGAAGGATGACGATTCTGCACGGTTTTGATGAAGATCCATTTGATCAGTTCACGAAATGGTATGGGCAAGCGGGACGGTTTCGTTTTTCAAGATGGTTGTTTTCTAAGCTTTACCCACCGGCTGTAATCCATCAACCTGACGCAATGACGCTTGCGACTGCCACACGAGAGGGGCGGCCCTCAGCAAGAGTGGTTTTGCTCAAAGGAGTAGACACGAGAGGTCTTGTTTTTTTTACTAATTATAGTAGTCGCAAGGGGATGGAGCTGGCTGATAACCCACATGCGTCTTTGGTTTTTCATTGGGCGTTTCCAGAACGACAAGTGCGGATTGAGGGAAGAGTTGAGAAAGTGAGTCAAGAGGAGTCATCAGCCTACTGGAGGACGCGGCCACGAGGGAGTAAGGTGAGTGGGCTCATTTCAAATCAAAGCGGTGTCATCTCCAGTCGAGAAGAGTTGGAGCGCCAGGTGGCAGAGGCAGATGAAAAGTACCATGGATTAGAAATTCCTTGTCCAAATTACTGGGGGGGGTACCGCCTCCTTCCCAATTTTTTTGAGTTTTGGGAGGGAAGAGTCAACCGATTGCATGATCGAATCAGATATTTTCGATCAGGAGAAGTTTGGGAGCGAGAGCGTTTAGCGCCCTAAGGCCTGCTAGAGGGGCGCTCCTGAATTTGTTGAGCTGGCGGCTGTTGATCGTGTTGCTGGAACCTCTTGGTGTGTCAGGGATGCTTCTGCCTGTTCGAAGATGTCAGCTGGGTAGTGCCTCATCAAAACTCCAAGTGGTGCTCCATTGATGACTTTTGCCAGGGTTTCTGAGCGGATTCCTTTGCCAGAGGCTAGAGTGTAGCAGGCCGTAGTGCGCACATAAAGCTGATAGAGGGAGGTGCCTACCTGCGTGGCTTCTCGGAGTTCTTCGAGTTTTGCTTTCGAGAGCGGTTCGGCGTTTTTTAAAGCCACGGCGACAGGCGTTTGTGTGGCTTCTCGTTCTTTTTGAAGGTCATCAAATCGGCGCTCTGCCGCCTCAATGACGAGGCGTTGCTTTTGAAGCGCAGTTTCTTTTGCGTGAATAGAATAAAGAAAATCGAGTTTGTGTTTTTCGTAATCAATATCACGATATGAACTGTAAACTTCCTTGTCGAGTGATTTTATTTTTTTAGTTTGCTCAGTTTCTAGGTATTTTCTTGGATTACTGAGAAAATTATTGAGATTTCCAACTTGTGTATTTAAATCTTGCATGGTCCGTGAAATGGCTGAAAGAGTCGAAAAGGCGATATTCGCACGAGGTTCATTTTCTCCCCGTCCATTGCAGGCGATCTCTGATCGATTTTTATGAATTTCGAGCTCTTTTTTTGCCCAAGTTAAATCGATCCCGTGTGCTGATGGGGTGAGAAGTGCCAAAGGTAATGCTAAAGTGATGATGACAAGTGGCCATGTCGTTTTTGCTTTAAGAATAAAATCAGTCTTTTTCATAGAGCCATGCCCCCAGAAATTAAAAAATATGTAGTAAAGCCCTTATTAGGAGCAAGAAAGGCACCACGGCGAAAAAATAATTAAATCAGTAAAATCAATAGGTTATTTAAACATAAAATCGCAAAACTTGTTTAATAAACAGACGAAATAAAGATCCGCACTCCATCTATCGGGAATAAAGATACTTTTTTGCTGCGTAATTTTTAGTCAACCGGCTGACTCTTGATCACTGTGCAATCTTTTTTGCCACCAAAATCACATTATACCCAAAGGTTTCATTAAACGATTTTGCCATCTCCCATCTCTCGGCTGCGTTGATGATTTTTAGGATGGGATGATCATAGGCTTTGAGCCTAAAAAACGGAAATTGGAGCCAATTACAGATGGGAGCCAGGAGACAGCCGCGCCAGCGGACTTGCTCGATTTTAAATCCAGAACCCAAAAGATTCCTTAGTTCCTCTAATCGAAAATGATGATGCCAGACGATGCCGTGTTTTTGATTTTGGTAACCTGCTTCGCGCCCCCGACCTCCCACTAGTCTTGCAA
>JAHFAC010000317.1 GCA_023250755.1 Bacteriovoracaceae bacterium
CCAAAAAATTTCATTTTGCAACAGTATGCGTGAACTCAACCTACATCGGCCTCGTTGCCGAGTTACTCAAAAGCACCGATGTGAAACCCATCGCTGTTGTTGGATTTCCGCTCGGAGCTGCAGCTACAGCGACGAAAGCCTTTGAAGCGCGTGAAGCAATCCGTCTCGGTGCTCAAGAAATCGACATGGTAATCAATATCGGAGCACTCAAAGGACGAGATTATACTTTGGTCCTAGAAGATATCCAAAAAGTAGTTGAGACGATTCATCCCATCCCTCTCAAAGTCATTTTAGAAACCTCGAACCTCAACCTAGACGAAAAAATCGTCGGCTGTGCTCTCTCAAAAGCGGCAGGGGCCGCCTTTGTAAAGACCTCCACTGGATTTGGCTCTGGAGGAGCTACGGCAGAAGACATCGCTCTGATGCGTCGAATCGTCGGACCTGAAATGGGAGTCAAAGCCTCAGGTGGAATTCGCACCTACGAAGACGCAACCCGAATGATTGCTGCGGGTGCCAACCGAATCGGCGCCTCTGCCAGCGTTGCCATTGTCACACAGAAGTCCTCTCCAGAAGGCTCCAAAACCCTTCAAAACAACACTAAGAAAGCCTATAAGAACAGCCTGTATTGAAGGGGATGGAATGGTAGGGGCTCAAGAAAAAAAATTTGATCGTGTTATTTGGATCGTCCTGGACGGCGTCGGAAGTGGAGCCTTGCCTGATGCCAAGGAATATGGGGACGAAGGATCCAATACTCTCGGAAATCTTTCGCGAGCCCTGAAAATCCGAAATTCCCCCGATTTAAAGCTTCCGAATCTTGCAAAATGGGGGCTGGGCAATATCACCCCCATGCATGGAATCTCTCCCTGCCCCCAAGGCCAAGGAGAAGGTGCCTTCGGCCGTGCGCTTGAAAAATCCGCCGGAAAAGACACTACCTCAGGTCACTGGGAAATGGCTGGCCTTGTTGTTGAAAAACCGTTTGTCACGTTTCCACAAGGCTTTCCCAAAAAAGTAGTGCAGGAATGGATCCAAGAAAACAATCTCCCCGGAATTTTAGGAAACAAACCCGCCAGTGGAACAGAAATTATCAAGGAGTTCGGTGAAGAGCACGTCAAGAGCGGAAAACCCATTCTTTACACAAGTGCCGATAGTGTCTGGCAAGTAGCGGCACACGAAGAGACCTTTGGTCTTGAGCGACTCTATAAAATCTGTAAATCCGCTCGAAAAATTTGTGACCGACTCCAAGTTAGCCGGGTCATCGCACGGCCCTTTGTGGGGAATCCTAGCGCTGGCGAACCCTATCGGCGAACCTACCACCGAAAAGATTATTCTCAGCCCCCCTCAAAGCTTACCTTCCTAAATGAACTGCAGAAACACGGAGTAAAAACACTGGGAATTGGCAAAATCTCTGCAATTTACGCTGGGCAGGGAATTTCTGAAAACATCGATTCTGAAGGCAATACAGATGGGATTCGAATTTTGTTGGAACAAATTCACAAGCACTCGCCACAACCCTCTCTGATATATTGCAACCTGATTGATTTTGACATGCTCTATGGTCACCGTCGTGACGTTGATGGTTTTGCGCGAGCGCTCGAAGAGTTCGATCAGGTGATTCCAATGCTCAAATCAACCCTGAAACCCAAAGACCTGCTGATCATCGCAGCAGATCATGGCAACGATCCGACCTTTCGTGGCACCGACCACACGCGTGAGTTCATTCCAATCCTCGCCTACACGCCAGCTCAAGAACTCATCGGCCCCATCGACCTAGGGACTCGCCAATCTTTTGGTGACATCGGCGCTACAGTCGTTGAGGCTTTGTTAGGCCATACCAGCACTCTTCCCAACCTTGAAGGCAAGTCTTTTCTTTCTCTCCTTTTGCCTGGAACTTCCTTTTCAAAAAAGGCATCGGCTTGATAAACCTTCATCCCTCCCGGATCATCCAGAGAAAACGCGATGGCAAAGAGCTCACCGAAGAGCAAATCCAAAGTTTCATCAAAGGCATGATGTTGGGCGACATCGCAGACTATCAGGCAAGCGCTTTTCTCATGGCGATTTTTTTTCGTGGACTGTCGCTCGATGAAACGGTTGCTCTCACTCGAGCCATGTTAGAGAGCGGAGAACGCTATGATTTATCAGCCATACCAGGCACAAAGGTTGACAAACATTCGACCGGAGGAGTGGGCGACAAAGTCTCCCTAATCCTCGCCCCCCTCGCTGCCGCATGTGGATTGAAAGTTCCTATGATGTCGGGCCGTGGATTGGGCCACAGCGGCGGAACTTTGGACAAACTCGAGTCCATCACCGGATTTGACATCCATCTTTCACGCAATCGCTTTCAAGAAGTCCTCAGCCGTATTGGTTGTGCCATGATTGGCCAAAGCGACCAGATCGCACCTGCAGACAAAAAACTTTATGCATTGAGAGACGTCACGGCAACGGTTGAATGCATCCCTCTCATTGTTGCATCCATTCTATCAAAAAAATTGGCGGAAGGCACACAAGCTCTGGTTCTGGACGTCAAAGTAGGGAGTGGAGCTTTCATGAAATCTCCCAATCAAGCCCGAAAGCTCGCAAAAACTCTCGTAAAAGTCGGTAAAAAACTTGGCCTCCCCTGCCGTGCGGTTCTCACTCAAATGGGCCAGCCTCTTGGATATGCGGTCGGCAATGCTCTTGAAGTTGTCGAAGCCATCGAAGTTCTACGAGGTAATGAAAAAAATCATGAATTCAGCTCAAGTGACCTAAAAGAACTCACTGTCCAACTCTGCGCTCATATGCTTGAATTAGGGGCTCTTGCAAAAAACCTGACCGAAGGTCGAAAGCTCGCTCATAAAAAACTTTCGGATGGAAGTGCCTGGAGAGTCTTTCAAGAAATGGTTGAAGCTCAAGGCGGTATGCGAGAACAGATTTTAGATCCTCGCAAATTGCCACACACCTCACGTACCCTTGTTTGGAAAGCGCAAAAGCGGGGCTACATCGCCTCCATGGACACCGAAGCACTGGGAAGGATTCTTGTCGAAATGGGCGGGGGGAGAAAAAAAATGACTGACTCCGTAGATCCAAGGGTAGGCCTGGCTTTCCACAAAAAATTGGGTGCCGCCGTGCGCCCAGGTGACCCTCTGGTCACGGTTTATGCGCCAGAAAAAACCGATTGGCCTGCGCTTGAATCCGTCTTTCGCCACGCAATCCAAATTCAAGGATCCAGAAAACCCGTTCCTAAATTGATTTTGGAAGTTTACTGAGCAGCAAAACATAATGTATTCTCACTGACGAACAGAGGGGACAAATAAAGGTTCATGCAAAAATCACCGATTTATAAAAAAATTCGAGAGG
>JAHFAC010000318.1:0-2880 GCA_023250755.1 Bacteriovoracaceae bacterium
GGGGAGCGCCCGCCAAGAGCATCATAGAGCCATCCTGCGCAGGGAGGACCGATGACTCGAGCTAAGCTCCCAGCGGATTGAAAGACCCCCATCGTGGCTCCTCGTCGATCTTCTTCCGCCCCTTTCGACGCCAGACTTGAAAGAGAGGGATGGAGCATCCCGTGTCCAATGGCGAGAAGGACCAAGGCTCCAATCATTACTAGGATCAAATCCGCAGATGCAAAAATCCCTAAAGCGACACTGCAGATTAAAGTTCCTAGGAGAACCAAAAAAATTTCTCCCCACTTGTGAGCCATTTTTCCGACCAGGCCGCCTTGCATGGCTGCCATGATAAGTCCAGTCAGCGCTAAAAGTAGCCCGGCTTGTTTGGCATTGTATCCAAAGCGTGCTTTGAGATAGAGGGCAAAGACCACTTCCATTTGAGTGACCGCAAACGTGACTAGCAAGAAAATCCCAACAGCAAATCGAGTCCGTGGGTCAGATAAAGAGGTTGAAATCGATTTCCAATCAAAGCGCCGGGTTCGATGAGCAGCACGGATTTCAGAGTTTGACTCGGGCTCAGGAAGCTTGAAGTAGGTAAAAATCCAGTTTACTGCCGAAAGCCCGGCGCCAGCAAACATCGGCGCGCTGTAGCCATATTGGGAGAGAATCCCACCTATGGCAGGGCCGAAAATGAATCCCAAACCGAATCCTGCGCCGATGATCCCCATCCCCTTGGCTCGATCTTTTTCAGTCGTGACATCGGTGATGTACGCATAAGCTGTGGAGATGTTGGCTCCTGAGACTCCGGCAAAAATCCTCCCGATAAAAAGCCAGATTAACGAGGGTGCAAATCCCAAGATCAACATTGAAAGGCAGCTGCCTAAAATGCTGATCAACAGTACCGGGCGTCGCCCGATGGAGTCTGAGATTCTTCCCCAAAGAGGCGAAAACAAAAATTGCATCAGGGAGTAGCTGGTCATGAGCCAACCGAGTGCCCAGGCAGAGGCGCCATAAGTTTGAGCATAGTAGGGCAAAATCGGGATCACGATTCCAAATCCAACCAAATCGAGAAAAACGACTAAGAATAAGGTTCCCAAAGATGCTTTACGCATTTTTTATCTTAACCCTTAGGCGATGAAAGAACGCGACAGTAAATGAAATCAAAAGTCCGACTAAAGCCCCAATTAACACGTCTGTCATGAAATGACGACCGGCTAAGATGCGAAAAACACCCGTGGCAATGACTAAGGCCGTAGTGAGAGTGGCTATTCCTGCGGTCAATAGAAGAGGGGCTCCCCGACCCGCTAAGGTAAAGACTAAACTTGCTCCGGCTGTGGCGGTAAAGCTGGTGTGACCCGAGATAAAAGAGGTGTAATGGGAGGGCTGTGCGCCTAGACGGCCGGGATCATTGTAGACAAAAGGGCGTGGGCGCTGAACGAGAAGTCTGAGGGCCTCTGTGATGACTCCATTCCAGGCGATGGATTGTAATAGAATCATGAAGTCAGTCCCCACGGCGATCAGTGCTGTAAACGGAAGGATGCGTCCCCCAATCGCAAGAGCGCCAATCCAGAGGGGGGGAAGGGCTATAGCCAGGGCTCCCGCTGTATTTTGGGTAGTAAATGAATAAGCATCTGCGTCATGATTTTCCATTCCAAGTGAAAATCGATCCAGCATAAAAACGCTTTCACGGGTGCAGGCAGTAGGGTCTTTCGAGCATTGGAGGTTCATCAAAGCAGGGCGAGACAAGACGGCTAGATACCAAAGTCCTGCAAGGCCGACTGTCAAAAACAGATCACATCCTTTTAGAGTGGGTGGGCGGGTGAGTCTTTGCCAGATTTGTCTCTTCATTTCTCCAACCAGTTACGGTACAAAGTACACCTTTGTTAATAAGAGAGAAACCTTAGAAAGGGGATTTTTCAGATGTCTATGAATCTGAAAGTGGGTTCTTTGGCTCCCGAGTTTAAAGCCAAAGCGTATGTGGGTGGGCAATTCAAAGATGTGAGCTTAAAAGATTACCAGGGCAAATGGGTTTGCCTGTTTTTCTATCCATTGGATTTTACTTTTGTTTGTCCGACGGAGATTCGTGGCTTTGCTTCCAAAGAGGCTGAGTTCAAGGAGATGGGTTGCCAGATTTTGGGTTGCAGCACGGACAGTGAATATTCACACAAGGCTTGGTTTGAAAAAGACCTTCCTGAAGTGAAATTTCCGGTTCTTGCAGATACTGCACATCAGGTGTCCAAGGATTATCAGGTTTTGATTGAAGAGAAGGGGATTGCGCTCCGCGGCACTTTCTTGGTTGACCCCAAGGGAGTTCTTCAGTGGATGAGTGTCAACGCTTTGGGAGTTGGGCGCTCTGTGGATGAAGTGCTCCGTACTTTGCAAGCACTCAAGACCGGCGAACTTTGCCCAGTGGATTGGAAGCCAGGCAAAGCGACGATCAAGACTTAGTAAAAAGCTCTAGCACCAGCGAACCACTAACAACTAGCAATTACCTCTGACTTGGAGTCAAATGGAGGGACGGGGATTAGTATTCTAAAAATTCTCAAAAAATGAGTTCGTTTTCTTTAAGGAGGAGGTTAACGATGAGTTCTTTGTTTAGCCGTCAGTGGGCGGTGCTGGTGTTGGGGTTTGTTCTAGCGAGTTTTGCTGGATGCGGTAAGTTAAGTGGTGTGGCGGTGGGCGATCAGCCTGGCTTGAGTCCGGATGTGGTTCAGGCACGATGGGAAATTCCACTAAATTATAATTCAAAAACAGGTTTCTCTGCGGTCGGGGCAAGCTGGTCAAAGCCAATTACCGTAGTGGTTGGTGCAAATACCCAGTTTGAGGTTTCTTCTGCTAATTTCTTTGTTCCACCTGGACCCTTTGACCAGATTCTTGGTTTTGGAATGTTTAATGTCA
>JAHFAC010000318.1:2892-3330 GCA_023250755.1 Bacteriovoracaceae bacterium
GGACAATGATGTTCGGCACTGTGGAGCAAGCGGAGATTCCAAATGTACCCAAGCGGGTCTTAGAATGTATACGACAGGGGCACCTGGAGCGGGACTTTGGAATAACGATGCTCAATACGGTTTACCCATTTATACCAATGGAAATGTGGTGGGCTTAGGCGTAGGGGGGGCTCAAGTCCTGGGCTCGGTCAATCTTGGGACTTCACTTCACGTGATGAAACTCTGTCTTCTCACCCAGACCTCTTGTGACAATCCGGCAGACTTTGGAGTTCCACTGGACATCGACTTTCGCGATGCGGAAGCAGGCCAGTATCAGACTGTTATGGTGGTTGAGTATTTCTTGAATTAGTTTTTTCATTTTGATTGAGGAGGGGCTAGGTTGTTTTCAGGGCTCCTCCTCAATTGAATTTCATTCATCATCATACTTAGGCTGATGAT
>JAHFAC010000319.1 GCA_023250755.1 Bacteriovoracaceae bacterium
AGCAATCACCGCATCTGCCCATCGCTTTTTGGCAACCAGGTTCTTCGCCTCAGCGAAGTCAGCGAGGGAATTTGGTACATCATCCCGCGCAGCACTCAAAACAAAAAAAGCTCCTAATACAATCAGAACAGGTATTCCTTGGCGTAGTTTCTCGACAGGAATGAAGCGCCGAGATAAACTAACCCTAACCTTATATGAAGAATGATTTGTCCACATCATGGCTCCGCATTAAAACGAATCCACCCCTTCTTGTCAAAGTGGCAATTTTCGTTCTTTGGGTAAGTTGCGCTTGTAAGATTTCGGGCTGTGCTACTAGCAGTGTCAGCACAGATGAAGCCCCCCTTGAATCCACGGAAACTGAGATTGAAGAAGCTCCCGCCCAAGTCGAAGCTTCTCCCAGCCCTATCCCAAGCCCCACGACACCCGCCCTTCTAGAAATTGAAGCAAAAACCTACTCCGTAAAAATTGTCAAAAGAAGCCATTCCAGTCGAGTTTACTTACTTGCGACAGAAGACGCACTCCCCTCGGTCGGCCGTCTCCTTCTGTTGCGAAATGAGGCAGAAGCCATGATGGGCTTTCGTGTATTGAAAATTTATGATGACCAGAAAAATTTTGCCGCAAAAGTGGTGAGGAAATACGAAAACCACCCTGATCTCACTGTAGGCGATTCTTTTCTTGGCATTGAAAAAATTTCTGACATTACGCCTCCTCCACCCTCCGCTCAAGACCAGCAAGATCTTCAAGAATTAGAAAAACCAGAAGATCAAAACAAGCCCCCTTTAGAGGAAGGGATGGGGGAGGGCGTGGAAGGCGCAGCAGGAGATGAAGCGACAGAAGAGACGACGGATGAAGAAAGCCAATGGCTTTCTCTGACTGCGCAAGAACTCCGCCCTTTAGACATGAATCATCAAGGGGTTTCGGGACAAATCGTGTTCATTCGCAACCTCAAAGAAGACGGCTCCTCCTTTTACAGCAGAGCCGGCGGTTTTCGATACGGACTTGAGATCGGAAAGCTCATGATGCTAAGAAAACCGACCGTCCAAGACTATTTAACCGCTGAACTGGGATTATTTCTTTATTCACAATCAGGTCTCAACGCGAGTCCGGCGATTAATGACACTTACACGATTCTGACCCTCATCCCCACTTTGCGTTACACTCTTTTATTAAGTGAAACGAGCGGTGTTTTTTTTTATGGGGGACTTTCAAAAAATATGGTTCTAACTTACTCCCAAGCCACGGATGAAATTTTAAATGCACTGAATTCCCTCCTACCCGCCGGTGGTATGGGACTGCTGTTTAGGGTAGGCCCTAACTGGGAGGCTCGTGTTGACCTGGGAATTGATATGATCGGATTTGGCGCTGTTTTGAGGTTTTGAAGGGATCCCTCTCATGCAAACTCGGTTCTTTTTTTTAGTGGTACTCACGCTTGGCATGGCTGTCATAGTCCAATGTGGTGTCGTGGGTCCGCCCCTTCCACCCATTCCTGATACGCCTGCACAATCGGATCGACCCTCTGGGAGGGAAGCAGGCTCTGTTATTCCTTCGCCCTCGCCTTCAATTATGCCTTCTCAGCCCAAGAAAAAGAATGCTCACAAATGAAGCGTAATTCAGAATTGAATCACACACTCCTCACGCAAATTGCGCACAAGACCGGCACTCCAGTTTATGTTTACTCATCAAAAGCGCTCTCCGGCGCTCTTAAAGACTTTCAAGCTGGGCTCTCTCAAGTCAACTCCCTGGTTTGCTTTGCCATGAAATCAAATTCAAATCTCGCGATTCTCCGTCTTTTAGGCAAATCAGGTGCAGGAATGGATGTCGTTTCGGGGGGCGAACTGTACCGCGCCAGAAAAGCTGGCATAGCTGCAAACCGAATTGTCTTTTCTGGAGTTGGAAAAACCGCCGCAGAAATGAGCTATGCGCTCGAGCAGGGGATTCTCTGCTTTAATATCGAGTCCATTGGAGAACTCACGGCATTGTCCTCTGTTGCAAAGAACCTTGGTAAAAAGGCCCCTATTTCGCTCCGCTTCAACCCTGACGTCAATCCGCGAACGCATCCCTACATTGCAACCGGTTTGAAAAAAAATAAATTTGGGATGACTCGCTCTGAGATTCTAAAGCTTATAAAAACTCTCTCCTCGATGAAAAGCATTGAGCTCAGAGGCCTCAGCATGCATATGGGGAGTCAAATTCTTTCTTTGGATCCCTTTCGAGATGGTTTTAAAAAAGCTCGAGAACTTTTAGATGAAATCGAAGCAACCACCCCTCATCGTTTCACTTTAATGGATTTGGGAGGTGGACTTGGAGTTCCTTATAAAAACGAAAAAAATCCATCGATTAAAGAATATTGCGAACTCATCTTGAAAATCTTTGGACCCCAATCCTGGCGCAAAACACCGCCTAAAATCCTGATTGAACCTGGACGATCAATTTCTGGTAACGCAGGGATCCTCTTAACTCAGGTTCTTTACCGAAAAAAAAGAACAACTAAAGACATTCTCATTGTCGACGCTGCAATGAACGATCTCATCCGCCCCGCACTCTATGGCAGCTATCATGAAATCTTGCCTCTCAATCCCGCACGCCTTCGAGGTCCTCAGAAAAAAACAGATGTCGTTGGCCCAATCTGTGAATCTGCCGACTGCTTTGCGAGCGAAAAATTATTTCCAACACGGGTCAATCCAGGAGACCTCCTCGCCATCCATTCGGCAGGGGCGTATGGCTTTAGCATGAGCAGCAATTATAATTCTCGCCCAAGACCCGCCGAGGTTTTAGTAGAGAACGGAAAATTTCGGCTCATTCGAGAACGAGAAAGCTGGGAGGACTTAGTGCGAGGAGAACGAATTTAAGCCATACCCTCAATTTTGCCTCCTCCCTCCCTCAACCCCATGCTACAAAGAAAGCCTATGCACGGAATTTGGACAGCACTCGTCACGCCCTTCACCTCCTCTAACGAGCTGGATCTCGACGCCTTTCGTAAAATCTTAAAAGATCAAAAGGCGGCGGGTGTTGCCGGCGTGATCCCTTGTGGAACAACGGGTGAAGCCCCCGCCCTCACTCTCGAAGAAAAAAAGATTCTCATTCAAACGGCTCTGATGGAACTCAAAGGATCTTCCACCCAAGTCATTGCGGGAACAGGGAGCAATAATACCGTGGATACCGTGGAATTCTCGCGCTGGGCTTCTGAAAAAGGAGTGTACGGTGTCCTGGTCGTCACGCCTTACTACAATAAACCCTCTCAAACTGGACTCGAAGCGCACTTTCGCGCGGTGGCAGATACAGTAGATTGCCCCGTCCTCATGTACAATGTGCCCAGCC
>JAHFAC010000320.1 GCA_023250755.1 Bacteriovoracaceae bacterium
ACCGGCCTCAATTCCCGCGAATTGTCGCATCACAGGAATGCAATCCTCATCAATCGTATGAAAAACCGCCTCTGGTATTTGATTGAGTTTCGCGTTTCTGAGCCCAATCTCAAGATTGGATCTAGAGAAATCAACATTCCAAACTTCACTTGCCCCAGAAGCAGCTGCGGCTACACCCACGCTGCAGGTGTAGGAAAATAAATTCAAGACCGTTTTTCCTTCTACATTCTGACGAAGATACCTGCGACCGGCCCGAAAATCCAAAAAAAGCCAGGGATCAATTCCAAAATGCTTAGCTCGAATGAGAAAATTTAATCCGAATTCTTGGCACTGGGTTTCATCAGTATTCTTGGACTCTGAGGATCTATTTTTCTCTCCGCGGTGATTGTAGGCTAAAGCAAAAGAATAGCTGAGATTTTCTCGAAGCCTGGCCTCAATTGATCCTAATTCATCCCCGCTCAGGGGTTCGCGAAAAGTTTGAACAATGATAATGGTTCCGTAACGATCAATAGTCAAACCTGGTCTACCTTCTGCGATGCCATGAAAGAGTCGATAGGCGGTGGTACCTTCGGCATGAAGCGTATCAAGTAAAAACTTACGCTTTAAAAGCGCCTGAGTGAGGAATTCATTCAACAACATAGGATATGAACCTGCTAGAAACTGCTTTTTATTCTTTTTAATGTTTTCTTAAAAAGAGAGAGATAGTTCATCTCAATTCGATCAAAGACCTCTTGAGAGACTTCTTCGTGGTAAATATAACTCATGAGATTTCGGTCTTTGAGCATATTTAACCAAAATCCCTCTTCTTGCCCTGAAATATATAAATGCATACTTGGCAGACAGATAAATCACGAATTGCCTTATCTATTATTTTTTGTAAAAAATCAGGGCAAAATTTTAAACGACCTAAAATAGAGAGACTTTTAAGTTCTTCCGCTGACCATGACATCATTGAAATATAGCCTAAACCACAGGGATTGAGTAGAATACTTAAAAAAACTTGCGCTACATCTCTCCCAGCAGCGAGCAAAGCTCTTCCCAACGAGAGAGTTTTGCCCCAAGCTGGCTCTCGATCGTTTTTTGTTTTTGAATCAGGGCAAATGCTTTTTCTTTGTCTTGATAAGTGGCAACATCGGCCATCAGCTCGCGGAGCTCAGCCTGTTCTTTTTCGAGAGCGGTGATTTCTGCAACCGTGCCCTCTTTCTCGCGCTCCCAGGCACGTCTTTGATTATTAGAAGGGCCCTCCCCTTTCACACTGATGCTCGAACTCTTCTCTGTTGAACTAGACTCGCGCAGAACCGTGCCGACCACCTCTTTCAGTTTCCGGTCGAGATAGTCTTCATAACTTCCAAGAAGCTGGACCACCCTAGATCCTTCAGGCGATGGGGTGATTTCTAAAACCGAATCCACCAAGGAAGTCACAAAGGCGCGGTCATGGGAGACGAGACAAAGTGTTCCGCCGTAGTCCTGCAGGGCATCGAGTAAGACACCGCGTGATTCGACATCCAGGTGATTGGTGGGTTCGTCGAGAATCAGAAAATTCGAAGGAGAGAGCAATAGTTTTGCAAGAGCCACTCGCGCTTTCTCTCCCCCAGAGAGGACCGCACACCGCTTTTCGACCGCATCCCCTGTAAAAAGAAAAGCACCTGCAATGGCCCTCACCCGCGAAACAGCCATCTCAGGGGCGATCGCCTCTAATTCTTGGAGAATGGTCTTGTCCGGATCCAATGTCTCGGTCTGAATCTGTGAATAATATCCGATGCGGACTTCATGTCCAAGCTTGACCACTCCTGACGTAGGAGCCAATTTCTCGGCCAAAAGTTTAAGCAAAGTTGTCTTTCCGGCGCCATTGACGCCCACAATGGCAATCCGCGCTCCACGCTGAATCACCCAGTCCAAATCCCGAAATACAGTTTTCTCGCCATAGCGCATGGCCGCACTTTTTACCGTGACCACCTCTCTTCCGCTATGGGGTGCGGGCGGAAAGCGAAAGCGCACGGTCGAGCGATCATCCGGAAGTTCAATACGCTCCATTTTATCTAACTGTTTTAAGCGACTCTGAGCTTGTCTCGCCTTAGTGGCTTTTGCGCCAAAGCGGGCTACGAAAGCTTCAATCTCGGCGATTTTGGCCTGCTGTCCTTTGTATTGAGCGCGCAAGACTTGGAGCCGCTCCTCTTTTTGAGTGGCAAATGCATCCAAATTGCCCCGATAAATCCAAAGGCGTTTTTGGTCAATCTCGATCACCTCTTGTACGATCCGATTTAAGAAGGCGCTGTCGTGACTGATGAGCATCATCGCACCTCGATAGGTTCTAAGAAACTCTTCCAGCCAAAGTACGGATTCAAGATCGAGGTGGTTTGTTGGTTCATCCAGCAAAAGAAGATCGGGATCCATCAACAAAATACGAGAAAGCGCTACGCGCATCAACCAGCCCCCACTAAACTCAGTGAGAGGTCGCAGATTATCGGAAGGGGCAAATCCCATTCCACTCAAAATAGTCTTGGCTCTGGCTTCAAGACGATACTCATCCAGGTGCTCTAACTCTTCAAGAATGCGGCCATAGCGCTCAAGATCAGCAGCAGCTGCGTCTCCCCCTCCTGCCTCCTCAGCAAAAGATGCTTCGAGCTCCTGCCTGGCTGTAATCAGCTCAGTACGACGTCCATCCAGGCGCATCACCTCTTCAAGGACTGTTCGCCCTGAAAATCGAGGCAACTCCTGGGGCAGATAACCAATCATCAAGTGCGAAGCCTTCGAAACCCTCCCCGCGTCAGGCTGCTCAAGGCCCAAGATGATCTTGATGAGTGTGCTTTTGCCGGCTCCATTAGGGCCGATCAACGCCACGCGGGAGCGATAGCCAAGATGGGCCTCTGCTTCCTCAAAGAGGATCTTTTCGCCGAATTGTTTACAGAGACCGTGAATGTGAAGCACGGATCAAGCCGTCTTTTTAAATTTTTTTATTCCCTCAAACAAGAACTGCTTGATCAGAGCCTGATAGGGTATATCTCTTTCGGAACCAGCAGCACGGATCTCATTCAAAAGCGGGGTTGGAAGCCGGATAGATATCACTTGTGAGGGGGGTGATGGTGGAAGTTTTACACCGATATCCTGCAGCCTCATTGGCGTTTGGTTTGCCAATTGATCACCGAAATCCCTGGCGTCGTAATCACGAATCTCGCGTAAAATTTTAGATTTTTTCTTCATAAATTGACCTCTCTTTGCGCGATGCTGGACGGGCCGTAATAATGCGAATTTTTCCATGGCGCAGGGTAAATCCAATAAACAAAATTCGGCCTTCCATGCTCTTGCCTATCAAAA
>JAHFAC010000321.1 GCA_023250755.1 Bacteriovoracaceae bacterium
AAAACTCGCGGATTAATCTTCGAGTCGAATCGCCCGAAATCGCCCCCGTCAAAACGCGTACGCGAGCTCTGCCAGCAGCCACCCCTTTCAATCGCGCGGTGATTTGGACATCTACCTCTGCCCAGGACGCCGACTGACTGCTCCCGGCAGTGCGAGAACGGATTTGAGGCTCTTTTAATCGCGCTGGATCATACAAATCAAGAATACCAGCCTGAGCTCGCGCATTCAATTTGCCGCGATTCATGGGGTGATCAGGATTACCTTCCAACTTAATCGGACGGCCTTCGCGCGTTTTAATTAAAACACCGAGCCCCGTTTCTGGATCGGTCGAGGCATACCAGTTAGCCACGCCCGGAACGATTTCTTCAGGCTGAACCACGTAGGGAATAATCTTGTGCACAGGACGCCTAGCGCAGGCCAATCCGGTCATGGCCATGCTCGCACCCATCAAAGCCAAAAACTCGCGCCGGGCCATTCCCCCCGAGTCGCTGCGCTCAATCGCCTCGAGCGTCTCGATGGGCTTGTCATAAAATTCCTGCGCACGACGCTCTTGAATTTTTGGATCGCTCCAATAGGCGGGCTGAAGCTCTTCTGTGCCGACCCAATGCCGAGGCGGAACAAAGTCGGCTAAGTGAGCGGGCTTGGATTTTACTTCGAAATTTTCTGGGTGGGTGTGATTTTCCATACTGATTCTCATTCCATTTAATGAAAGTTTTTCTCTCTCTAATTGTGGCAGGTCGTGCAATTCGTTGCCGCTACTGCTCCGTGGGGATTTTTCATGCCGGGATAGATTTTGGCCAAAACCTGTTTAGGAGTGGTCACGCCCCGATGACAATCCAAACACCAGCCCATCGTGAGGGGAGCGTGTTGAACGATGCGATCCATTTGTTTTACATCTCCATGACAAGTCTCGCAGGCAACCCCCTTTGCGATGTGTCGCTTGTGGGGAAAATAAACATAATCCGGAAGCTCATGGACACGCACCCATTCGAAGGTCTTTCCCTCCCGATAAATCTGATGCAACTTCTGAATGTGCGGGCTATCGACCTTCACCACCGTATGGCAGTTCATACATACAGCTGTTGAAGGGATCGTCGCATGCCGGGATCTCTCCACCCCAGAATGACAATAGGCGCAAGCAATCTTATTAATCCCCGCATGGCGCTTGTGACTGAAGGGGATCGGCTGTTCTGGTGCATAACCCTGGTTACTGGCATTGGGCAAAAAATTAGCCCCTACTAAAACCACAGCCAAAGCCAATGTGGCCAGAACAAGAAAAAAGAGCACAAAGGCCAGCTGTCTATTTCGAGGTTTGCCGGTCATTTAACACCCCTGGGTAACACCTTTTGGATACACTTATATTTGTGTTGTAACCCTTTGTTTCTAATACTGAGAAGAAAAAACTTCTTCCTCAAATTTTAATCGGCTTAAAAATGAGACGAAAAGTCTTCTCTCAATTAAATTTATGCTCGTCTAAGAGATCTGTAATAATTACTTTTTTATTGGGATGAGCTGCAAAGCCGGACAAGCTGTGCACAAAAATAAAGAAAACCCCGAAGATCCTCATTCCTGTCTTCATGTAGTACTTTTTGGTTATGGATTTACTATTTTGAACCAAATCTTCGCGCTTTATACCCCGTGTCGCAGTCCCACGCTCTGCTCAAAGCACATTAACGCTCCACACCCGACACCCCGCACCGTGCTCATTTCATGCGGAGAAATACCGACACCTCGCACCAAAACAAATTCCTAACAATCCATTCGTTGTCGAATCTATCTATCGTGGGTAATCTTTCTTCTCAGCGCTACTAATAGATTTTAAAAACCTTATCCTTGGGAGAATCCATGCAGACCAAGCAGAAACTCTGGATCAGCCTCGGCCTAGCCATCCTCCTGTTGCCCGCCTCTGGTTTTAGTTTTCAAGCCCAATTCGGCCTCGCGCCGGACAATTCGGGCTCCCTTCTTCCTTCTGCACTCAAATCTGCGAAGAAAAAAATTCTCATGAACATCTACGAATTCGAGAGCAAAACCATCGCAGATGTCCTGACTGATCAAATTCGTGCCGGGGTAAGTGTCGAAATTTTAATCGAAGGTGAGCCCGTCACGCCCATCTCGGCCGAAGAGTCGAAAATCATCAAACAGATTCAAGATGCCATGAAAAAAGCAGGGGGGAATCAGAACCACCTTTACCTGATGACCCATCCAGAAAAAGCGATCAAACGCCGTTTTCGCTGGGATCATGCGAAATATCTGGTTCTAGATTCACGTGCAGTCCTCGTCGCCTCTGAAAATTTTTCAGAAGGCGGCCATCCCCAGGCCGGAAAAATCGGGAATCGGGGGTGGGAGACTCTGCTCAACAGTCCTACTCTCGCTCAGCAATTAAGTGATGTATTCCATTCCGACGCAGATCCTTCTCAGGGGGATATTACCGAACTCAAACCGAATGACCCTCTCCCTCTTGGAACTGGGTCTTCTCAGACTGCAGCCCCTCGCCCTCTCCCGGCACTTCCTGTGGGAAGCGGAGAGGTCTCTCAAGCTCGCCTGATCACCTCACCGAATTCGACTCAACCCATCGCCGAGCTGATTCAGTCTGCGCAGGACCAAGGGCCGCCACCCTCTCCTCAATGAGCTCGTCCGAGCTGCAGACCGAGGAGTTCGAGTTCGAGTTCTTTTAAATGACGAATGGGTTTTTGTCCCCCATCCCCCCACTCCCCGCCCGCTTAAGAACAACGAACTCACCGTGCAGCTCTTTGAGAATCTGGCCCGTTGCTATCAACTCCCCATCTCAGCACAAATTGTGGATACAAAAGCGCTCGGCATTACCTATATTCATAACAAGGGCGTACTCGTAGACGATCACCAAACCCTGATCAGTTCAATTAATTGGACAGAAAACTCGCTCACCAATAATCGTGAAGTCGCAGTCCTCCTCGAGAGCCCTGACGCCAATGCTTATTTTGAAAAAGCGTTTCAAATCGACTGGGAGCGCTCGTCTGGGATCAAGGCTAACAGCCCCACCGCCTGTCCACCGAAGTATGAGGAGTGAGCTCCCTGGCTCTCTGATTTTGCCGAAAAAGCGAAATTCAGGTTCTTAGCCCCCCACCCTAAGCGCTTGAATTTCGCTTTTTCGGTAATTGGCGGTCATCCGATTGAAATTTAAAAATGCAAATAAAACACAGAGTTAATTAACTATGGTTTCCTTATTATTTCTTGACAAATATACTCAACTTAATGTAGTTTGGCCCCTGCTTTGACGTGTTGAAATAGCGGAGGCTGAGCAGATGCAAACGAATACAC
>JAHFAC010000322.1 GCA_023250755.1 Bacteriovoracaceae bacterium
CACGATTTTTCTGTGAATGAATGAGTCAAGAGATGCCATAACAATCCCCAAGGCATGCGAAATTCAGGCCCGCGCCTGGCTGTCAGCTCCCTTGAGGCTCACACTTCCACACATCAACCTGCTTAGCTAAATATCCCAAGCGTTTTTCATCAATGCGCTGAATTTGAATACACCGCGCGTTTTTGAATTCTGGCCTCGCACCATATCGATTGTCCGAAACAAAAAGAACAGAAGCAACCAGCTCTGGCCATTCAGGGCCCTGCCCTTTAGAAATTTTAAGATCCGGCCACTCGTCTAATTGCTTCAGATCGCGAGGAATCAGCGTGGCTTGAGAAACTCCACTCAGCGCAAATGCCGCTTGTGAAGCGGTTTGGTAACGCGATCCAACCACAGGGAGACCCCTCAAACCTGAGGTTTGCACATAACTCCGAAGCATGGACCAACCATACATATCGTTGCTCACATCCAGCCGGGGATCAAAAGAACGTCCTGTAATTTTTTCGCCTATCCAAGGGATAAAAGGAACGTGACAAACGCCTAAGATCAAAATCCCGAAAAACAGGCCATAAGTACACTGCCAGCTTGCCACACGATCATATTTGTCCGATTTGCCCCAAGCCCATCCCAGTTCAAGCGCAATGGGAAACCAGACCACAAAAGCCCAATGCAATTTGAAATCAGACCAAGCGGGCTGCAGACAAAAAACAAGAGCTCCGGGCAGTGTCCACGCAAGAATATAACGAGCAACCTGGGTGAGTTCTCGCGTTTGGCAAAAAAAAGAGCGCTTTGGCAAAAATAAAAAATAGCCCAGCAAAGGGGGCCCAGCGATTAACAGCTGCACAATCCAAAATCTCACATAGCGAATTCCTGAAAACTTAAAATCTCCATGGCGATCCCGGAGCTGGTAAAGCAATGAGGCCCAGTCGTGCCTCATATTCCATACAAGAACTGGAGCTGCAGCGATCCCCGCGGACAAACCGATTACGGCTAAGCCTCGCATCAAAACTCGAGGTCTGCTCCAGAGCAATAACGCCACGCCAGCAGAGGCCAAAGCAAGCACTCCCGAATATTTTGAGAGCATCGCCAGCGTGAGGCCAAAACCCAGGCCGATATATCGACTTACGCGCTCCTCACCAAAGCAGAGCTCCCAAGTGGAAATAAACGCCAGTGTCCATCCAAAAAAAAGCGGCAAATCAGGAACCATCATCCAAGAGGCTGAAAAAAACCCTATAAAAGAAAGTAAAATCAATGCACCCTTCCAAAGACGTGATGGAAGTACGCCCGCTGACTTCATCCACTTCAGGGCTAAAAACAAAACTGCAGAAGCATAAAAAGCAGCCGGGAGGCGCACTAAAAAAGTATGAGGAGAGCCCAATACCTGAGCCAGACCCAACCCCTCTGCTAACTTCTGGAGAAGCCAGATCGACCAAGCCACAGCAGGGGGATGAAATGCATAACCAAGCGAAGGGTGCTGAGCCAAAACCCAGTAATAGGCCTCGTCGTCAGTCAACCCAAGCAAACTGCCATGAACGGCATAGAGGACAAAAACAATAGCTGGGATCCAAATCTCCCAGGCAAGGCCGCGTGAGTCACTCTTGACAGCAAGACTACTCACCCCCTCTGGCCCTTCGTATTGCATCAGCCACTTCACGAACGGCGCCCCACCCGCCATGAGACTCGGTGATGTAATGAACCTTCACTTTAACTTGATCCACCGCGTGGGGAACCGTGGCGCTAAACCCCACCCTTTCGATGACGGGAATATCAAAAAGATCATCCCCCATAAATGCCATTTCATCCGCTTGAAATCCGGTGGCTTGCCGAATTTTCTCAAAGGCTTTGATTTTTTCTTCATCGCCCAAGAAAACATGCTGGATCTTAAGAAACTCCACTCTCTGGCGCACATCCTTTGAATCTCCGCCACTGATCACAGCAACTTGAACCCCCGATTTCATCAGGAGCTTGAGACCATAACCATCTTTAATATGAAAATACCGGGTCCAACCCTGACTTTCGAGCCAAAAAATTCGGCCATCCGTCATCACCCCGTCAATATCGAGAATGAGGATTTTGATTTTCTTGAGGCGCGCTTGGATATCAGGAGTTTCGAGGAGCTTGGACGCAACTGCTGTAATCATGAAAACTCTCTTCTCTGGGTCTCAGGTAAAAGTTTAGGCTGGGTACTCACCAACTCGCGAATCGCCAAAAGTTGCTTCACAAAAGTCCCCACCTGTTCCAGGTAAAACGCATTAGCTCCATCACTCTTAGCCTTTTCGGGTCGCGGGTGGCACTCCATAAAAAGACCATCCGCTCCTGCAGCCATCGCAGCACGCGCCAGAGTCTCGAGAAACTCTCGCTTTCCACCCGTACTCCTCCCAGCAGAGGCCCCACCCGGGACTTGAATTGAGTGAGTTGCATCATAAATCACCGGCACGCCATAGGTTTGCATGCATTGAAAAGCAATCATATCGACCACGAGGGCATTATAACCCAAGGCTACGCCTCGCTCCGTCAAAGTAAACCAATCAGGCGACGGACTCAGCTCCGCTCTTTTCTCTACCTCTATTTTCTCTAGCTCTATTTTCTCCACCGCCCTCACTTTTTCAACAATGTTGCGAGCATCCCAGGGAGCAAGAAACTGGCCTTTTTTAACGTTCAACCGACGTCCCTTTTCCAAAGCAGCCTCCGCGCCTGCGATAATCATATCTGTTTGGCGGCATAAAAACGCGGGGACTTGTAAAAAATCAACCACCTGAGCGACGGGTCTCGCTTGATCGGGGGTGTGAAAGTCGGTGCAGAGTTGAAGTCCCGTCCGATCTCTTACTCGCGAAAGAATCTTAAGCCCAACCTCAAGACCGGGGCCCCGAAACCCATCGATCGATGAACGATTGGCTTTATCAAATGAGGCCTTGAAGTAGAGCTGGAGTGGGAGCCCAGCCAACTGCCGCTTTAATTCTTCAGCGACCTCAAAAACCAAGCCTTCATCTTCAATCACGCAAGGACCGCAAATCAAAGTCATAGGCGCTTTGAGAGAGCTCATACCGCACCTTTTTCAGGCTTAGTCCACTGAACACCCGGAAGAGAACTCTGCAAAGCCGTTGAAGCCTCTTTAGCAGCCTTGATAAAAGCTGAGAACAGGGGATGAGGCTGAAGAGGCTTACTCAAAAATTCAGGATGAAATTGACAGCCCAAAAACCAAGGATGCTCCACGAGCTCAACCATCTCGACTAATTCTGTGCCAGAGCTTTTTTCTAAATACTTACCCGATACAACCAAACCCTTGCCTTCAATT
>JAHFAC010000323.1 GCA_023250755.1 Bacteriovoracaceae bacterium
TTCGAAGTGGATTTAAAGTGGGACTCCTTGAAATCGGCTTTACCGATACCCAATATCAACACCACATCCCGAAAGAATCTTTTTCGAATATCCGAAAAACCGACTCCAATCAGGCGAATTATTTTTTAGGTTCAAATCCCGCAGCCGCCTTTCAAAGCCAGGCCAAGGCAGGTGCCCACCTCACCCCTCCTCGCCAGCACATGATTCAAGACATGGAATCGCTCTTTCCCACTGAATCAAAAAATTTTGTACCCCTTCAAAGCACCGCCCATGGCGGGCTCGGGGTGAGCTGGGGTTCTAATGTTTTTGCCTTTGAAGATTTTGAACTGAGAAAAATCGGTCTGCCTATCGAAGAAATACGACAATTCTATTCACTAGCTTCTGCCGAAATTGGAATCAGCGGCCCAAAAAAGGATGATCTCTCAGGCCTGATTGCAGGATTAGGAAACCACGCCCAACTCCAGCCACCACTTGAAATCGATACCAATGCAAAATCGATTTTTACTCGATACGTAAAAAACCGGAGTCGATTTCTCTCGAGGGAGTTTTTCCTGGGACAAGCTGTACTCGCTGTTTTATCTAAAAATTTAAAGAATCGGGAATCCAATCCCTACTGGGACATGGACTTCTGGTCTGATCACCGTAAGTCAGTCTATCGTCCAAAGTACACCCTTGAGGAATTGAGAGACTCCCCCAACTTTTCGCATTTACCCGGAAAGCAAGCACTCCGCTTTGCATCCCCTAAGATCAACGAGCCCGTACAAGTTTTCTATCGCGACATCTATTCGAAATCACACGGAACTCTCACCTGTAAAAAACTCATCCTTGCTGCCGGCGCAATCAACAGCGGAAAGCTGGCACTGAGCTCAATTAACAACCATGGCATTAAAATCCCGATCCTCTGCAACCCAAACCATTGGGTCGCAGCGATTCACTGGCCCATGCTCGGAAAACCTGCGCAAGACCCCAGGTACAGCCTGGCTCAACTCACCGCTTTAATGCGTATCCCAGAAGACCCGGAAGACTATGTACTCGGACAATTTTACTCTTATCGATCCCTCCTTTATTCCAGACTCTTATCCAATATCCCACTCCCACCTAAGCTCGGACTTCTGTTTTTACGCCTCATGATCACATCCTTTACCTGCGTTAATCTCCACTTCTCTGATCGGCCCTCCCCTTTACGCTGGCTCAGCATTAAAAAAGAAAGGGATCAAGATATCCTCACTGCAAATTATGAACGCACCGAGGCGGAAGAAAAAAATCTCCGCAGAAATGAACGAAGATTCGTCAGAAACCTACTCGCCTTGGGCTGTATTCCAATGGGGATCAATCGCCCCGCTCATGGTGCAAGCATTCATTATGCGGGAACCTTACCGTACTCTAAAGAGGATAGACCCCTCACGTGTAGCATCGGTGGGAAACTGCGGGGATTTCATCATGTCTATGTGGGAGATGGGGCCTCGTGGCGATTTTTACCAGCAAAAGGACTCACTTACACACTGATCGCAAATGCCAGACGGATCGCAGCTGAGGCTGTAAAAGATTTAAGAAACCCTAGTTAACTTAGGACAGCCCTAGTATTGATAAACTACGTCCGCATCCAGGTCTTTCCATCTCCCGTCCACTCTCTGCTTTGGAAGCGTTCTCCCCTCCACTTCAAGAAGCAAGCGGGTTCCCTTATCAAAAGTAAAGAAGATAGGACTCACCAACGCAGCAATGATAAAACTTGTGGGCTTCATTTTGATGACTACTCGATTTTTTCCATCCACGGAGGTCTCAATATCCTTAGTAAACTTAAATCCAACCGTCTCTTTTCTTTCGAGCGACGCAAATCGAGCCACGACATCATCACCTTTCATCAAAGTATCCCAATTTTTTTTCAAGATATCCGCAATGGTGGGCCCGATCACTAAATTAGCAGGCAGATCCTCTTCGGCAGTTTCAGTTTTTCCATCCCGAGTGAGAGTAAAGAGAAGCTTACCTCCCTTCACCTCAAGCAAGCGCTCTTCACCGATCTGCTTGTGGTGAACCTGATAAGTCTTAATCTTGTCTCCCTCTAAAGTCAGCTCCTCGACTACAGCCTCGACCCCTGATGGATCAGCGAATATGGCCTTGGCAACAGTCCTGCCTCCTTCAAAAACCTGCTCATTCCTCTGGAATCGATACAATAGCTTTTGACGGTTGGATCCCTTTTCAAACAAATTGCCCTTCATTGGCGCTGCCCATGCCACTTCTCCAGAGAGTGTGAATAAAAATACAGCGCTCGCTCCAAAAATAAAAATCCCAGAAAATGATAAAATATTTTTCATAAAACCCCTTCTCCCACTGAAATAGAAAATCCATTGATAAAAAACAAGATCGCAGCAATCGGAAAAAGCAGAATCGTCCAAAAACAGAGCCAAAACACAGAACCGTCATATTGCAAAATATAGACCTTTTGATCGATTTCAAAACGGCTATTTGAGACTAAGAGCACCAAAGCAATCGGAAAAAAGAGGACTGTCCAAAACATCAACCAAAACCGAGATCCTTGATAATTCAGTTTCAGCTTTTTCTTCATTTTAATTTCACTCCCCTCCCAGTAAAATCAAATCACCCCACCCGGTGCTTTGATTCCAAGCGCCCGTCTTATAAAATTCGGCTCCAGAGAGGCCCGTTTCAGGATCCCGGCTTCGCTCCTCATCTGAGGTCATCAGAGGCTTGAAATGAATGCCAATTCCATGAATAAACGGAGCACCCTGCGTGTGAGCTTCGCTCACCAGGAAACTGGAGGCAGGAAAATTCTGTGTAAAGAAGTAATCTTGCTTGCGCGAATAAGTCTGGGAGAACTTTTTGCCATTTGCTTTCACACCACTGACTCGAACCCACTTTACGCCGGGTAGCCATGGACGAAACGAAGCGGTGGCCCAAGCCTTTGATGTCATCACCCATTGTCGCGATGCCCCCTGTCCCTCAAGATTCAAAACAAGATCCGGTGGAAATGCTAAATCCTGATTATTTTCTCTCCAGCGACCCGCAATCACCTTTAAAGCCTTTTCGTCAGGAAGGTGCGAAAGAACATAGCGATCTGCGGGCAATTCTACCCGAATTGACTGAACCGAGCCGAATTCGAGTTTTTCAGCACTCTTGTTCGCCACCTCAACCGGGTATCCAATCAACTGGAGCAATTCGCTCGCTTGCACCCCTACCCTTGAATCAGTCATTACAGTAGAAATCTGATGAAGCAGCTCTACCAAATCAAAATCAGAATCAGAATTAAGATCAATATCCTTA
>JAHFAC010000324.1 GCA_023250755.1 Bacteriovoracaceae bacterium
TCAACCTCGGACCCGCTAAAGGAAAAGATTTCGCAACCTCGCTCGGGCCTTATCTCATCACTCGGGATGAACTCGCGCCTTTTTCTATCCCCGGCAAAACAGGAGAGCGCCATCGCCTCAGAATGAAGGCCTTTGTCAATGGAAAGCTGCTCTCCGACGGAAACCTTGCAGACATGACTTGGACTTTTGCGCAAATCATCGAACGCGCAAGCTATGGCGTCACCCTCTATCCCGGTGAGGTCATCGGATCCGGTACGGTGGGCACCGGCTGCCTTCTTGAACTCAACGGCTCCAAGATCACTGACAATCTTTGGTTAAAACCGGGGGACGAAGTCGTCATGGAGGTAGAGCAGTTGGGCCGTCTTCGCAATACGATCGTGGAGGCAAACCCATGAAATTAAAACTCTACCATTATTGGAGATCCTCATCGAGTTGGCGGGTCCGTTGGGCACTGGCGATCAAAAAAATCACGTGTGAATTTGTGGTAATTGATCTCCTCTCAGGAGAGGTCGAGGGCCCAGAACATCGCAAGCGAAATCCACTGGGCTACGTCCCCGTTTTTGAGGTTCAACTCGGTGGGCACTCATCCCCCGTTTATTTAGGAGAATCCCTGGCTATGATCGAATGGCTAGAAGAAGTCCAGCCCGAGCCCCGCCTCTTGCCAGGTGACGCCCTGACACGAGCTAAAATTCGGCAATTGGCCGAAGTCATTAATGCCGGAACCCAGCCCCTGCAAAATATCAATGCGCAAGATCAACACACTCAAGACCCGGCTGAGAAAAAACTATGGACCCAGTTTTGGATTCAAAATGGCCTGCAAGCTTATGAGACCCTCGTTCAATCGTCTGCTGGTCGTTTTTCAGTGGGTGACTCTATAACACTGGCAGATCTCTGCCTGATCCCCCAAGTGTACAATGCCAAACGCTACGACCTCTCGCTGGCTCCCTATCCGATTCTTCAGCGAATTTATGACGCCGCTCTGGCTACAGTAGAGTGCCAGGCCTCGGCTCCAGAGCGGTTTGATCCTAAATTGTAATGTTATTATACAAACTATTAAAAAATGTGCAACCGAGAGGCGAAACCCCTCAGTTAAGTGGGGGAAAAAAAGTGGCGTGATGAAATAATGAAAAACTTTACTACTCCTTCCAAAGAATCTGAGGAGCATCTGCGCCGGACTGTTCCCCTATGATCGTTACCTCTTGATCCGCTAAAAGAATCAGTCCGTAATTGATGTTCCTACCCTTTGGATATTGAATAAACCAGGGAGTAACATTGAAGCGCAATTGCAGCTTAGAAACAGTCTGAGCGAGAATACAACCTTCTAAATCATAATCCCCTCCTGGCACAGACCAACGATAACTACCAAAGGGCGCCGCAGCTCGCCAAGTCGCTAGCATCATCCAATTGAGAGTCAGAGGGCAAAGCTTCAGATGGTGCTGAGCAGTCGTGGCCTCTTTTTCATTTTGGGCACTCACTTGAATTTCTACTTGATTGGGCTCATCCAATCGAACCTTGGATAGAACGGATTTGAGGTCTTCATATCTCAATAGAAGTCGACTCGATTCAGATACTGTATATTGCCTCTGTCCATAACATCTTGGATCATCTGCTTGATCAACGTCGACCGAAATCAATTTTACTCCATCCAAGACTCTCATCTGAGAGAGACCCTCTTTGCCCTTTACTGGATCCAAAGGCATTGCGCATCCAGATCCCACTATCAATATCGTGATTAAAGAATAAAGAAAGGTTCGCATCATTTTGCCTATTTATTACCTATTTATTACCTATTTAAGTGTTACCTATTAAAAATAAAAACTCACACTTCCACCCAAACTTCCTTGTGAAACGCCAGGTCCCATAATATTCCCCAAGTAATCAAAATTTGCATCCTGAGTTGCATTCAACAAAAACCTTCCTGTTAACGCAACTGAAAACCCAGAACTAATCCAAGCAAGCTCAGGCCCACCAGAAATAATGCGATACCGTCCCGAGTCCCACGGAAATGCACCGCCCGAAACTCGAAAATAGTCTGCAAGATAGACCTCAGCATAACCCCCAAGCTTAAGCCTCCAAACACTTACCCCAGTATGCACTGCAGCCATCACGACCTTACCGAATGAGTAAGTGTATTCAATGGATCCAATCTTTTGTCTCGAATCGCTATCTAAGGTGAGACTCAAAAGATTTTCCACATAGAGAAGACTCAACTCTTTTCGCATCGAAAGCCCAAGAGTGGTCACATCGCGGCCAATTGGAGAATGCTTTAGCTCATCAGCTGATAAAGTGTTGAGCGAAACAACACCCCATGAGCCAATATCGAAACCTCGACCTGACCAGAGTCTCATTCGCGCCGAAAGGCTGAGCGGACCAGCCTCCCCACCATGGGGACGGCCAATAAATGAAGCCTCAATGCCAAGTCCCAAGGGAGTCCGATCATTTCCAAAGGGATAGAGAAAGCTTTGAATTACATGCATGTCCATTACTGGAAAAGCCGAAATCTCTTTAGATGAATGGTATTGACGGTAACCATATCCAAAACTAGAAGGTTGCTTAATTCTTGCGTCTTCCGGAATGGGATAACGTTCTATTAATGTAGAACTAGTAAGTGAACTTCCCGCACCCAGTGCCTCCCCAGGAGCAGACAGAGCAGGCCCAGATGCCAATCGACGATCGAACTCAGGAATCTCTCGATTCGCCACTTCCTGAATCCGATCATGAGTCGCACCTTGTGAGCTGATGGCAAGTGTAATCGCCGAAACTACCGACTCCTTTTCTTTGACTGAAGCAGGGAGAGCCCGATGTAAGGCCTCATGAATATGCAAGGCCACCAATTGTTCAATTTCAAGTTTTTCGGCTATCGGAAAAAATCGAGTCGGTGCGTGCGATTGGGCAAAAGTTCTAGCATAAACAAACCCGCGCATATCCGAGTGAAAACTTCCTTGGTCTTCAGTAAGCGCCGCATTAACATCTTTTTTAGCTAAGAAAAGCGAAGTATTTTCTACTTCAGGGAGTAGATTTCCGAGCCCGCCAATCCCTGGTGTATTTAAACTTTTAAGTACAACGACTGCTTTTTGCCTAGCCTCTAGGATTCTTCCCTCCTGAATCGGAGCGACTTCCTCAAGATCAGAGCCATCGTCTCCATTCCCCACTTTAGTGACGGCTCCATGAGCCAAACCAATCTGAAACAACAACAGCAAAAATAGCAAAAATAGCAAAAATAGGATGACTACTACACTTAATCGGGCTTTCATGACCCATCTCCCTTTAA
>JAHFAC010000325.1 GCA_023250755.1 Bacteriovoracaceae bacterium
CCTCTCGTCTTTGCACGAGCAGATCAGTCAAAATGAAGCTTCAATTCAAGACAAGCAAAATGCTCTAGGAAATCTACGATCGAGCCTAAACGCACTCATTCAAAATTCAAACCAGCAAGCAAACGCAATCGCTGCGAAACGAAATGAACTCGGCCGAACCGTTGCTGAACGAAATCAAGCCGCAACTCTTGCAGAAAGCCTCAGAGCGAGAGCCGAGAGTGCACGCGCTCGCCTCGAGTATGTTCACGAAATGCTCGAGCGAGGAGTCGCTGCCGCCCAAAACGAAGGCCGCTACGACGGCGCACCCGACGGGGCGCAAGCAGGCACGGAGTTGGGCCGTGAACGCGGAAATCGGGATGGCCAGGATGTCGGGAGCCGAGATGGGCGCGAAAAGGGCACTCAAGCCGGAATCGCTGCCGCTCAATCACGAGGAGTTCAAGAGGGTCGTGAAGTCGGTCGCGTCAGCGGCAGCCGTGCGGGCGCTGATCAAGGCCAAGCGCAAGCGCAGATTGACGGCCCAAAAGAGGGTCGTGTCGCTGGGCTAAAAGAAAGCTATAATCGCGGCAATAAAGAGGGGGATCTCGCGGGCTATCCCAAAGGCGAAGAGACTGGCCACCAGATGGGCGCCTATCAAAAAGGCTACGATCAAGCCTATGCTCTGGCCAAAGAAAGAGCCAGACATGATGGGGAGCGGGTGGGTGTCCCAGAAGGAAAAAAAATCGCAGAAAGCGAATTTTACAATACGTCACTGAAAGACCAAGTCATTCCGAACCGGGATTTGCAGCCTAGTTTTTCTGGGAATTTCGATCATAACAATTGGGACAATGGACCACACTTTAATCCACGACGTCGCTATCCTCACCCTATCCTCGATCGCGCTTATATGGATAGTTATGCCGCTGCTTTTCGATCTGCAGCAGCCGCTGCGTTTGAGCAAGTGTACCGCACCACCTATGGAGACGCGTACCAAGCCGCATACTCCTCCGAGTTTAATTCTTATGCCAACCGGGATTACCCGAATGAAAGGCAAGTCGCCTATGACCAGGCACTCAAAGCGGCCTATGACGAATTTTACAGCTCTACCTACAGAACCGCTTACGATGGAACGTATCGGCCCCTTTATGATGAAGCCTTCCGAAAAGCTTTGCCTGAAAACAGCGAAGAAGGCCGTAAAGAAAAAGAACGGGGCTATAGCGATGGATATCAAGCCGCGTTTGACCGAGGCAAAAGCAATGCCTACCAGGCGGATCTGGCCCGCGGCGCTCAAGAGGGCGACGCAAAGGGATATAACGAGAATTATGAACCCTTCCACCTCGCCGCAAAAAAACGATCTTATGATGAAACGGTGAAATATTTTACAGAAAACGCGGTCCTCAGTTTCGATGGATTTGCAACGGTCGATGCAAACGAAGACACGATCTTTGCACCAGGGGAGACCGTTCTCTTAAGTGTCGCTGTGAAAAACTTCGGCAAGGCAGCCCCGAACAGACCCGTAGTTGTTGAGGTCAGCGGAGCAACGATCGGCCTCGATCTCGGGACAGGAGGAACAGAAAAAGATGCATTAGTTCCTCTTCCTGGCCAGAGCAGGACTGTCGTCACTCATGTCACGCCAATGAAGATTAAGGTCCAGTCCCCCGAGGGCGGGCGCGAAAAACTCACTGCCACTCTCTACTACGACGGAAAAATCATTGGCCGATCTGATCTTTCGATTAATGTAAGCTATCCGTACTCGATCGTAGCCGTGAACGTGAACTCAGTGGTCACTGCTGAAACTGATAATTCGGTGGAAATCAATCTAAGAAACCGAAGCTCAAAGACCTCATCAAAAGCGGTCACCATTAAATTAATTTCACTCGATGGACTCGCCAGCATCCAAGCGGCAACTCAAAACGCAGGTAAAATTTTACCAGGTGATACCGTAAAAACTGGATTTGTCTTCACCTTCCCTAAGGAAAATGCGTTTAAAGAACTGAGTTTTGAAGCACAGATTTATGAGGGCGATTGGCTTCTCGGCAAACGGAGCTTCAGCGTCAATTCCTCAAAACGCTGGGCTTATAACCCGGCCTCTGCGGGATTGATCGTACTCTCTTCCAGGGACTCCGGCGACCGAATGGATGCCGCCTCCAAGCTCAGTGGATTGATTTATGACTACTGGGATGTCCAAGTCGAGGGCCAGCTCACTACTGAGACCGTGTCGAAGTATGTCAGCAAGCACGTCGTGATTTCTTCAGTGGATAGCGCGCTCAATCGAGAGACTGCAACGGTTGTTGAATCTTTCTTGAATGAAGGGGGCCACCTCTTTGCAGGCATTAATTCCAATGTCAGCTCAAGAACAGAAGTAGGCGCGCTTTTGGAGAAAAGAGCTTCAGCTCTTCCTCTCACTTCCTTGGCAACTCTCCGCATCGCACAAGATAACTTTTTTGACGTAAAGCCTAAGGATCCCATTCTTGTTTTCGGCAATGGCACTGCAAATCGCGGAACTACGGACAATCTCGCCAAGGAACTCTTGGGTTTTGATCTACTAAGCAAATCTCTCGAGGACAAGATCGCGGCATTTGCAGCGAGTGCACACTTGCCCGTATCCGAACTCGCCTCGATGAGTCGCACCGTCCTCCTCTACGAGCTGGTAAAAGAAATGCGAGATGACAGTGACGTCGACGGCTACAATTTTCGTGATCGGCAAGCAGAGCTCAGATTGACCAAATTTATCAATACAGTGCTCTCAACCAACAAAGATGGCCAAGCGTGGCTGGCGTCGCTCTATCCCGATCTAGAAAAAGCCAGGATGGCCGTGAGCGGAGTCAATAACTTCATCCGCCGTCAGAGAATTGAGAAGGTACTTAAACCTTTGCGCTCGGCTTATCTGGGACTGGTAGTGCTCCAACCCCACAGCGGAGGAAGACCGCTCCCCTAATTGAAAAAACTATCCGATCGTCTCCCATTCCATGATTTGGATTCCTTCTTTTTTTCGGTCCTGGCGATCTGCGCCCAAACCATAAAGATGAATCTTGTAATCGGGAGATGTTTTTTTCTTAAAGGATCTTAAAATTTCAAGATCTTTTTCTGAAATTTTTTCCTCAGAAAAAAGTTTAATCACTGAAATCTCTTTTTCCGCCGTCTCGATCATAAGATGGATTAAACTTCCCTTGGCTGTACGGTAATAAGAGAGCTCTGATTGTCGATCATCGCAATAGGCGCGCTGTGAAAATTGCTCTTGGATAAACCAAGTGTAAAGCTGCCTTTCAAAATTGGCCCCAAGAATTTTTGCAA
>JAHFAC010000326.1 GCA_023250755.1 Bacteriovoracaceae bacterium
GTTGCGCTCGGGGTCACGGCCTGGATTGGGCTCGCGCTGGTGATCCGAGGAGAGTTTCTCAAACACAAGGAGCGTGAGTACGTGCTCGCAGCGGGCAGCTTGGGGGCAAGCCATTTCTCTAGGATCTTTAAACATATTCTCCCGAACGTTCTTCACGTCGTCATCATTAATCTTTCTTTTCAGTTCATGGGTGCGATTAAATCAGAAGTAATTCTTTCGTTTTTGGGCCTCGGTGTTCAGGGACAACCTAGCTGGGGAGTCATGATCGACGATGCGAAGCTTGAACTAGCCCGAGGCGTCTGGTGGCAACTCGCAGGCGCAACAGGTGCCATGTTTTTTGTAGTATTGGCATTTAATATTTTAGGCGACTCCCTCAGGGATGCGCTCGATCCTAAAATCAAGTGATGGATAAAAGATGAATGACCAAGAAAATAGAAAAGTTCTCGAAGTCAAAAATCTGAAGACCTCGTTTTTTACTGAAGAGGGCGAAGTCAAAGCAGTCGATGACATCAGCTTCTCTGTCTATAAGGGTAAAACTCTCGGGATTGTCGGCGAGTCGGGGTGTGGAAAGAGCGTGACCAGCCTGTCTATTATGCGACTGATCCCAAGCCCCCCCGGTAAAATTACTGGGGGCCAAATTCAGTATCAAGGCCGGGATCTAACCCGTCTTTCGTCCTCTGAAATGCGTGCCATCCGGGGCAATGAGATTTCCATGATCTTTCAGGAACCCATGACCTCGCTTAATCCTGTCTTTACGGTGGGCAACCAGATCTGCGAAGCAATTCAATTACATCAAAAACTCTCACGACGTGAAGCCCGGAGTAAAGCGATCGAAATGCTGAAACTTGTCGGGATTCCTTCGCCCGAAAAGCGAATTGATGATTATCCCCACCAACTCTCCGGAGGAATGCGCCAGCGGATCATGATTGCAATGGCCCTCTCCTGCAATCCCAATATTTTGATTGCAGACGAGCCAACAACCGCACTGGATGTCACCATTCAAGCCCAAATTTTAGACCTCCTTAAAGAGTTGCAGGCCAAGGTTGGGATGGCTATGATTTTAATTACCCACGATTTAGGTGTAATCGCCGAAACGGCAGATGAAGTGGTGGTCATGTACGCAGGCCGAGTGGTAGAGCACGCGCCTGTGCATGAGATTTTTAAAAATCCAAAACACCCGTACACTCAAGGTTTACTTAATAGTATCCCAACACTCAATCAGGATCCCACCGGGAAGATGAAAAAAAACCGCCTTCAAACCATTCCAGGAATTGTTCCAAATCTTTTAGAGTTACCCGTTGGATGTCGATTCCAAGAGCGATGCGCTTTTGCCACTGACACCTGCCGTGAGCGTGAACCTGAGCTGAGAATCATTCCATCTGGATCAGAGCGGCAAGACCCGCCACACCTGATTCGCTGTGTGAGGGACATCTAAAGTGAGTGCCATAAATCCGCCGATTGCAATCGGAGAAGTCCTAGTTTCAGTAAAGAACCTGGTGAAACGTTTTCCGATCCGTGGGGGTATCTTCTCACGTGAAGTTGCCAGTGTAAAAGCCGTCTCGGACGTGACCCTTGAGATCCGTAAAGGCGAAACCCTCGGGCTCGTTGGTGAGTCTGGCTGTGGAAAATCAACGCTGGGCCGAACCTTATTGCGGCTCATTGAACCCACGAGCGGACAGATTTTTTTCAAAGGCCAAGAAATCACCCAACTCGCCTCCAGCGATTTGCGAAAGCTGCGAAGACAGATGCAGATCATTTTTCAAGATCCCTATGCTTCGTTAAATCCTCGGATGACGGTAGAGGATATTTTGCGAGAGCCCTTGATCATCCACCGACTTTGCAAAACCAAGCAGGACCAAAAACAACGGATCCTGAAGCTCCTCGATCTTTGTGGCTTAAGACGCGAAGCGATCTCTCGCTACCCTCATGAATTTTCTGGAGGGCAGCGACAAAGGATTTGCATCGCCCGAGCACTCGCTGTGGAACCAGAATTTATTGTTTGTGATGAACCCGTATCGGCTCTCGACGTCTCAATTCAAGCACAAATCATTAATCTAATGCAGGACCTGCAAAAAGAATTGGGGTTAACCTATCTCTTCATCGCTCATGATCTGAAAGTGGTAGAGCATATTTCGACGCGAATTGCTGTAATGTACCTTGGCAAAGTGGTCGAACTCGCTCAAGCGGATGAACTCTATGCTGATCCAAAACATCCCTATACTCGAGCATTATTATCGGCAATTCCACTGCCTGACCCAACGTATAAAAAAGATCGCGTCATTTTAAAAGGAGATGTCCCCTCCCCCATTACTCCCCCACCTGGTTGTCATTTTCATCCAAGATGCCCAATTGCCAAAGAAAACTGTAAGTTAGAGGTACCTACCTTTCGCGATCTTCGCTCTCATGGACAAAAAAATCTTCATGGCGCATCTTGTCATTATGCGACCTCACATGCTTGAAATCTGCTCTTTTCCTAGCGCTCTCACGTAGTTACCGTAGTTTTTACCTCAATTCTGCCTGATTTTTAGCCGAAAAAGAGATGTGGAGATGTTTTAAATTAAGGCAGGAGTTTATGCACTTTAGTCATACAAAGCTGCCCGTCGAGGCGGCACAGACTCTCCGAAACTGTCCCATCCCATCAGTGGCGCCCTTTGCCTTGATGATCGCACCCGTCTACGTTTTCATGAAAAGAAACCATAAATTTGTCGCGGTTAAAGCTCCACTCGATTTTTTTACACCCGAGGAGCTGGAACATCTGCAAGCCTTTCAATCATTTTTTCTTCCTCCCTCCGTAGACTCCGCACTGATCTTTCGAGAAGCTGCCCGAAAAATTCGGGCCCTGATTGATTGGCAACCCGGCCAGAACAGAGCGGGGGCTGATCCTCTGACACAAGGAGTGTGCCTATCACCGACTCCTTATGAAATTTCTGATACTATTTTCAGGATTTTAGCACCCCTTTGGTCGAAAGACGGGAAGATTGAGCACTTCTTTGTCACCCTTTTCACTAACGAAATTTGTGAACTCTTGCCCGCAGAAACACTCCGGAAAGCACGAGATCAAAATGTTGAACTCTTCGAGTGTGCGCTCTTTCGCGCAGGTTGGGCGGTTTTTCTGGCTCTCCATCTGGGCTACAGTGAGTTAGGTTTTCTCAATCACCTTCGACTGAGGATTTTTGATAAAACCCTGTCCGGGACCGAGCCTGGCAATTCAATCAGCAACGAGACAGAAGAATTGATTTCTTTTATCT
>JAHFAC010000327.1 GCA_023250755.1 Bacteriovoracaceae bacterium
CAACGAAGATCAGATGACAATCTGATCTGTCGGAAAAACTCATATTTGAGATTTTCAGATGAAATCCATTTCCCATTGTCTTTGCTATGTAAATAAGAATTTATGTAGGGACGGAGATGTCAGGGCAGGAAGAGGATAAACAAAAAGGGGTTCCTAATACGAGTCTTTGGCGTCCCCACGGGGATTCGAACCCCGGTTACCGCCGTGAAAGGGCGATGTCCTAGGCCAAGCTAGACGATGGGGACATCTAAAGAAATGAAGCTTTTTGAGGATTACCTTTAACCCTTAGATTTATCAACCGAGAAATCAGCAAAAACCCGAGTTTTCTCCAAATGCTGGATCAAATTTGCAATCATCAGATGCCCAGGGGTGGGAACCCCATACTTCAGCCCTAAGCGAACGACGGCTCCATTTAACCACGGCATCTCCGTCGCCCGTCCATAAGTCAGATCTTGGAGAGTCGAGTTTCGATTCTTTCCAGCAGTCCTTGTCCCTTCGATCACACGCGCGCAATCCGCATCGGTTAAATGGACTCCCTGCGCACGCGCCACAGCCAGCGCTTCCTTCATCAAAAGATCCATCAGGGGTTTCAAGAATGGATCTTCCAAAACCAGCCCATTGGGACCTTGAACCAAAGCACAAAGGCCGTTCACAGAAACGTTCCAGAGCGCTTTTTTCCACTCGGCTGGAGCCACATTCGAGGACCAGAAAGCAGGAATTCCCGATGCACTCAAAGTTTCCGCAAGCCTCCGTAGAGGTGCTTCTTCTCCTCCTGCCAACTCCATCGCCTCCACTCCAGCCACATGCACTGTCGCGGGTGCTTCTAAACGAACCCCCAACCAACAAATCGCTCTCCCCCACTTCACACCAGGCAAAAACTTCTCCGCCTCCTCGCAGACGCCCAATCCATTTTGGCATAAAACCAAAGTCTGACTTCCATCAGTACGCTTTGCGACTTCTCTGAGAGCATCTCCTAACTGGTAAATTTTAGTCGTCAGAAGTACAAAACTATCTTTCTCAAATCGTTCGATCTGTGACCAAGGCAAGCAGGGAACCTGGAAGTGTCCCTGGTCGTTCATCGTAAAAGTAATTCCATTTGCAAAACGCTCTGCTGAACTTGGATCTCTTGGTACCAAAGTAACCGGGGCATTTTTGGAAAGCTTTGCCGCTACAAAAACTCCGATGGATCCTGCGCCTATGATATAAAATGACACTGAAAAAACCTTGTTGTTTTAAATTTTATTTCAAACATTTCCCAACCCACTATTTCAAAGAAACCAACTTGTCCTTTACGTCCAAAGCTGCAAGTTCCGTATAGCCTCCCACTAGTTTTTCTCCCGCAAAGATCTGAGGCATGGTTTTCATACCAGAAAGTTTGTAGAGGCGATCCCATTCGGCGTCATTATCCAAATCGACTCGTTTTTCTTCGAATGGAACTCCCCTCTGTTTCAAAAGAGCCTTGGCTCTCTCACAGAAAGGGCAGCCATCCATTGTATAAAGAAGTACTTTTTCCATAAAAAGATCTCACATTAAAATTTAAACTCTAGCTTTGTCACTTCATTCAAATAAGACGTCAGATAAGAAAATAATTCGATCCCTTTGCCCTTGTCGTCTTTCCAAACATAGGACCAACCACCCTGCTCACAATTAAAATGAAATGCCACGCCCCGCGATGCCAGCGCAAGCCAGAGCTGCAGAACCGAGGGCTGAGCACTCAAAATACACCTCGAGCCATCCGCAAGAGTGAGCGTCATCGCCCCTTGGGATTGCTCGCACTCGACCACGTCGGGATCCACCTCTGCAAAAGCTTTCTCAATTCGATCAAAAGTTTCACTTATTTTCAGGCGATATTCTTTTTCAGTCATCTCACCACAGCTTTCATTTAGACTGTCTTTGAGGCCACCTTCGGCCGAGCATTCCACAAAAAAAGCATGAGAATAGCTCCAACCGCCGAGAAGCCTATCATACTGGGGCTCCAAGTGCCCCACCCAAAACGCTCGAGCATCCAGCCCATCCCAACACCCACAAAAGAGCCTCCGATGTACTGCATTCCATCAAAAAGTCCCGTGGCTGTTCCAGCAGCCTTCTTTCCACCAAAGTCCATCGAAGAAGTTCCAGAGAGCATGGAGTGCACCACACTGATTGCAAAAGAGTTGAGCACAAAAGCGAAAATCACCCAGTTCATACTGGGCGCTCTCCAAATGACGGCAAGGCATAAAACCTGTAAAAAATAACCTAGAAAAGCCACAGGGGGTCTTCTACTTTTAAAAACCCAGTCCGAAATCGTACCGGCAAAAAATGCTCCAAAAATCCCGGCAATGACAATAGCCGCTGCTCCTTTTTGAAAAATGGGAGAGTCTAACGTGAGCTTTTGAGCTTCGATCATATATCTTGGAAACCACTGTTCAAAGCCATGCCTCACGAATCCCGTACAAAACTCAGCTGCGGCAATCGTCAGAGTGACAGGATTGGTAAAAACTTTTTTGATAACATATTTCAAACTGACTTTTTCTGGATCACCGCTCGACGCATCCTGAACATCTAGAGGAGCTAAACCACATTTCTCAGGGCTGTCCTGAACATTACGATAGGTCAGCAGCGCCATCCCAGCAACAATCAAAGAGGGAACAAAAAAGACCCACTGCCAAGGAAGCCAAAGCACGAGCATCGGGCCAATCATATAGATGAGCGCACGCCCACCTTGGATCATCGAACCAAAGATAGCGGAAAAAACGCCTCTCTCCCTAATATGAAACCACCCGGCGTTGACCTTAATGAGTGAGAGCGCGCTAAAAGACTGGAAAAAAGAGTTCAATCCCCAGATCGTGGCAAAATAACTAAGAAGGTAGGTTCCAGTTCCCAAAAATCCAAGATAGGCTCCTAGGCCAAAGAGAAAATTGAAAAGCACAGTGCCAGTAGCCCCAATGAGCATGGCTCGACGCCCCCCGATTTTATCGGCAATCGGGCCGTTAAAAATCGCAGATATCCCATATATAAAAAGTGCCGTAGAAATAATCGTTCCAATGCTGGTCTTATCCCACTCATATGTAGTCGAGAGAGACTTATTTGCAAAAGAGAGATTGTATCTTCCCATGTACATGGCCGAATAAGTAAACCCCAATGTCAGCCAATTGATAGCGCGCCTTTTGCGAAAAGCGGGCGAATGCCTCTGCCGCTTATCAGATTCTAGATCCGAGAATTCCATTATACCTTCCCTCCGCCCCTTCCTCTCTCATGATGGCAGCG
>JAHFAC010000328.1 GCA_023250755.1 Bacteriovoracaceae bacterium
TAATTCCACGCCCACAAGAAGAAGCGCTGGCCTATTTTTAGGAGTAAAACCCATGCAGTACGGAAAAATAGCGGGTACCGTCGTCGCAACTCAAAAATCCAAGGAGCTCCAAGGGCTTTCTCTCAAGGTCCTCATTCCTTGCGACGCTCAGAAAAACTCGCTCGGAGAACCTTTGGTCGCTCTTGATGCCATCGGAGCACGCTCTGGGGACCTCGTCCTTTGGGTAGGTAAACGCGAAGCTTCAATGGCGATTCCTGAACCAAAAGTGGCTAACCTGCTTCCAGTGGATGCTGCCGTCACGGGGATTGTCGATGATATTGGCTAAAGTGATTTCTCGAGTCGTTTCGACCGCAAAGTTGGACACATTGCCTCCTAAATCCTTACTCGAAGTCCAACCCTTGCCCGAGTTTGGTGATCCGCACCCTCTGATTGCCATTGACTCCGTGCAAGCCGGCCCCGGTGATACCGTTCTTATTTTGCAAGAGGGCACAGGAGCCAGGCAAGCCGTCCTTTCAGATCCTTCGCAGCCCCTTCCCGCTCAAATGGTGGTTGTGGGAATAGTTGACGAAATTCAAATTTTCTCTCAAATTGAGTGAGACACTATGAACCGCACTGTTCAAAAGCTTCGCTCACATGTTTTTATTTGCACAAACGAAAGAATGCCCAATGATCCCAGGGGATGCTGCAAAGCCAAAGGCTCAGAAGATTTGCTCAACCTCTTTAATAAGGCGGTTCACGACAGACATCTTTCAACAGAAATCAGAGTGCAAAAAGCGGGGTGCCTAGACACTTGCGAATCAGGCCCAACCCTCGTTGTTTACCCAGATACCATTTGGTACGGCAAAGTCCGTCCTGAGGACATCGCTGAAATCATTGAGTCCCATCTGATTGGAGGCATCCCGGTGGAGCGATTGCGGATTGCGGGAAAATAGGTTTCCCTTTGAATCTATGGCTTTAAACGAGTACACTTTTTCATTATGGCGAACCAACGCAGCCTCTTTTTAATCAATCGAAATTTTCAACTTCGCTTCTCTCTTTACGTCGTCTCGTGGCTCATTCCTCTCAGTATCATTTATCCTGTCATCATCTATAAACTCTTTGATATCTTTGTCCGCTATATCGTTGTCGACGTAACTGGACCCGCAATAACGACGTTTGAGACCACGAAAGCTCAAATGCTCTGGCTGCTTATTTTTCTTCAAGCGCTTTTTTTATTCGTCACTTTCTTGATCAGTATCTACATGTCTCACCGCATTGCGGGACCTCTCTATAAACTCGGTAAATTCTTGCAAGAAATAAAAAATGGAAATTTCTCCCAAGAGCTGAAATTCCGGAAGGGAGATCATTTTTTGGATCTGGCTCTAGACTTCAATGAAATGATGGACTCCGTGCGAGCCAAACTGTCTGAGCAGTCCTCAAAAGCAAAACAAGCCAGCAATCAAATTGAACAAATAATCCACACGGTCGACCCCTCAAGCCGCCAGCACCTTGAGAACGCCATTGCCAATTTGAAAGAAATTCGATCACCGGCACCGTAAAATTTTATGGCGAGACTGCGCAAAAAATATCTTATTGATCGACGATTTCAGCTCAGGTTTTGCTTTTATATCTGCTCCTGGCTGCTTGCCTTGAGCATGGCTTACCCACTGATCATCTCCAACTTATTTGATTGGCTGATCCGTTACGCCAGATTAGATCCTTTTGCTGCCCCACCTCTCGTCCTTTACGCAACTAAAGATCAAATTTTCAGGCTCTTGATTCTTTTGCAGTTTTTTTTCTTGGTGATGACTTTTCTTCTGAATATCTTTATCTCTCATCGAATTGCCGGCCCAGTGCACAAACTCAGAGTATTATTTAAAAACGCCGCACGGGGTCGCCTTAATCATCAAATCCAGTTTCGCAAGGGAGATCATTTCATTCCTCTGGCAGACCAAAGCAACCAAGCGTTGGGGGAAATCCGTCAGATTCTCGGCGCAAACTCTGCGAAAGCTGCTCAAGCCATTTCAAAACTCGAAAGCACTTTAGAAAAGATGCAACCCGCCTCCTCACACCAGCTCAAGAAAGTGATTGCAACACTGCAAGAAATTTGCTGAATCACCTGATTTTAGGTAAAACCGTTTTAAGATGAAAGATATGTTGGAATTCCGACCTCACCACTTCCTATGCACGCTTGGATTTGTAGGAAAAGGTTATTCCCCAGAATTTGTAAAAAATTTCCAAAAAACCGCGGATCTCCTTCGTAAAACTTCCGATGGGGATCAAGTCCTCATCCGAGTCACCTCCACAACAGATGATATTTGCGTCCCCTGTCCTCATCGCCGAGAAAAACTATGCGCCTCTGAACCAAAAATTATGCGCTTGGATCACGCCCATGCTGAAGTGCTCAACCTCAAGGAGGGAGACGTCTTAACTTGGGGCGAGGCTAAAAATCGGCTTGCGAAATATATGAGCCTTGAAAAATTTGAAAAAGCCTGCGCCCCCTGCGCCTGGAAGGCGTTGGGAGTCTGCAAGTCGGCTCTGGTTGCGCTGCAAAAAAATGCAAAAAAAACGACTTCAACTGCCTTGTCATCAAAATCCGCACCTACTCTTTTAACTCTTATTTTTATCTTTGGTTGGGTGATCTTGCCCTCTCCCTCACTGGCGAAATCAAACGATAAGGTTCCACCAAAAATTACGCCCATTATTACAATTGACACAATCGACACCATCCAAACACAACTCTTCGCTAACGGTCGCTCAAAAGCAGTTGAAAAAATTAAAAATGCCATCTCTGCCCTTCAAAAAAAGAAATACGAAGAAGCAAGAAAGGTCGCGTCATCTATTTTAAAAGATGAACTCTTCCCAGATTATGGCTTTTTCTTGACTGGAGAATCCTACCGCCAAGAGGCCGAAGAAAGATCTTTGACCGGAAAATGGCTAGAAAGCCCCGCATTGGCGCTTAAAGCTACATCATCCTACCTAAAAATTGCAGAAAACCACCCCTATTCGCACTTTCTCAGGCGATTGAACCTTCCTCTCGCTGAAACGGATTTTTTAATCGGCAATGCTCATTTTGCAAAGAAACTCTTCTCCTCCTCCCAAGTGGCTTATGAGCGTGGGCTTCAAAGGCTGCTCACCACTCCCGGAAATGGCGCACTCCAAAAAACCCCTCTCACGGTTTTGCAAAACTATGCTGAAACCTGCGCCAGAGCTCCGGGAGCACTGTGCCAATCCTGGATACTGAAATTAGTTTCAATTTT
>JAHFAC010000329.1 GCA_023250755.1 Bacteriovoracaceae bacterium
GCGATCGAGTCAGGCGCCTCAAAGTGCTCGCCCTTGGGATTTAGAGCCTGTTCTAAAATAAGGAGAGAGATCATTTTTCCTCAATAACCTTCGAGTCAAGCCGATATTTGCTCTTGAATTAGAGTGGTTTTAGAGTGCTGTATTGACACCCCTGTTTCTGGTGGGATACGGAGGGTTTCTATGAAGAATTTAGTGAAAGGTCTCATTCTAGGCGTGATGCTGAGCTGTGTTAATGCAGGTGCTTCTCGTGTAATAGTAGCAGAGGAAATTCCATTCAAGTCTGTTGAGTTCGATGGACTCCAGTTTAATTACCGTTTCAATGGTCTTCTTTTTGATATTCGTGTCAGATGTAGGACTACGGGGTGGATAGGGGTTGGATTCGATCCAGAGCTGAGCATGAAAGGTGCAAACATTATTATTGGCTATGTTGACAAATCTGGGCTTCATATTTCAGATGATTACGGGACGGACTTGGGAGAGCATCAGCCCGATGTCGAATTAGGAGGAACAGACGATATTTTAAATGCTAAGGGTTTTGAGAAAGCAGGCTATACAGAGCTTCAGTTCTCAATCCCTACCGACTCTAAGGATGCTTATGATAAACCTTTGAAAGAAGGTGAATCACATCTGATCCTTCTTGCCTGCGGTAGAAATGGCGGAGATAATTTTACCTCAAAGCATGATCGAGTCATAATGACTCGATTAGATTTGTAATCATGCCAAATCGCTTGTCGTTCGAAAGCAGCCCTTATCTCAAGCAACATCAAAACAATCCAGTGGATTGGTACGCATGGGGTGAAGAGGCGTTGACACGAGCCAAGGTCGAAAATAAACCGATCCATCTGAGTGTCGGCTATTCTGCTTGTCACTGGTGCCATGTGATGGCTCACGAGTGCTTTGAGAATCCTGAGATCGCCAAGCTCATGAATGAGAATTTCATCAACATTAAAGTGGATCGAGAAGAGAGGCCCGATCTTGATCAAGTTTACCAAAACGTAGCGCAGATTTATACTCAGGGAGGGGGATGGCCTCTTACCGTTTTTCTCACGCCTGAGTTGAAGCCTTTTTTCGGAGGAACCTATTTCCCTCCTGAGGATCGCTATGGCCGTCCTGGGTTTCCTCGGGTGCTTCAGGCATTGAGCGAATCCTACCGAAGACAACCTCAGATGGTTTTTGAGAATGCTGAAAAAGTGTTTGAAGCAATCCGCTCTCTAGAAACCCTTGAGTTAGACGACACCGAGTTTCCCACTCTTGAGAGTTTGAAGGGAGTGGGCGAAGAGTTGCTCAGTCATATCGATTGGGATCTGGGCGGGCTTGCTGGGGCTCCTAAATTTCCGAATCCGATGCTACTCAGTTTTCTTTGGCGTTTGGGACTGACTTTGAATTGGCCCGAACCCAAACGGGCTGCTGTGATTGCGCTTGAACGGATGGCCCATGGGGGGATTTATGATCATTTGGGAGGCGGATTCCACCGCTATTCAGTAGATGATCGTTGGGCTGTGCCCCATTTTGAAAAAATGCTCTACGACAATGCATTACTTCTCAAACTTTATTCTGAAGTCGTATTGTCGGACAAGAATTCTAAAAATCCAATTTTAACGGATGATCGACGTAATTTATTTTTAGACGTTATTTCTCAAACTGTGGATTACATCCTGCGTGAAATGCAATCGCCGGAGGGAGGGTTTTACAGCGCACAAGATGCTGACTCAGAGGGAGAAGAGGGGAAGTACTTTGTTTGGACTCCTCAGGATCTCAAAAATCACCTAAACCAAGAAGAGGCAGCAGCGTTTGGAGTTCGCTATGGTGTCAATGAAATCGGGAACTTTGAGCATAACGCGACGGTTTTGTTTCATGCTAATTCACTATCTGAAGTAGCGCAGGCGTTGAAATTATCTAAAAATCAGGGTGAAGAACGGGTGCGCGAATTAATCGCATCGGCTCGTCAGAAGCTCCTCTCCGTCCGGAAAAAGAGAGAGGCACCCCTGCGAGACAATAAGATTTTAGTTGCCTGGAATGGGTTGGCCATCAGTGGATTAGCTTGGGCAAGCGCTGCGCTCAGTGAATCAGGCCGCAAAGAAGAAGCAAGCTCTGCGCTTGCGGCTTCAAAAAAAGCCTATTATTTTGTTAAAGAAAAACTCAGTCGAGGCGAGGGGCGCCTTTTCAGTAATTTTCAGAACGGCGAGCCTCGCGTAAATGGTTTTTTAGATGACTACGCATTTCTCGCCATGGCGGCTCTTGATTTAGCCCGAGCAGGTATAGATATTCCCTCTTTGATTTCAGACTGTGAACTTTGGATGAGAGCAGTGATGAGGCATTTTTCTGATACGTCAGGTACGGTGCGTATAAATAAAAACGGTTATTTTTTTACCAGTGACGACCATGAGGAGCTGATTCAGCGGCCAAAAACAATTCATGATCAAGCGATCCCTTCTGGATCGGCGGTCGCGCTCACTTGTATGCTAGTTTTATCTGAGCTTAAAATTTCTTGTAGCGAATTGGATTTTTCCAATGAAGTTAAAAATCAACTTTCTTATTTATTCCCTCTTGCCAAAAAACAGTCTTTAGGTTTGGGGGAGTTACTCAGTCTTTCGTTGCTGTTTACCCAGGGCCCCATCAGTGTAAGGGGTAAAGATTTGGATGAGATTTGTTGGCATCCTCATGTTTTTAGAGGATTAATTTCTGACCCCACACCGATGATTTTAGTTTGTCATAAGAAGGTCTGCAGTCTTCCACTTCAAGACTTAAGCGAGGCGAGGGCTGAGGTGGAGCGAAGGTTGGGATATTTACTCAGTTAAAATAACTGCTCTTCTTGGTAGTTGGATTTGAGTGGGCTAAAAATCAGCTGATGAGTATTCTCCTGCTCGATTACGGGGGTGCCTTTTAGGAAAAGCGTGGGAAAGCGTACAGTTTTTTCAATTTTAAAAAAAGGCACGGGGTCCACTCGGACTCGAGCGCCGGCGTCACTTCCAGTGGGGGATAGTAAAATTAGGGGAAGCCTAAGCCAAGAGAATTGATTCGCCTGATATCTATTTCGTATCACTGCATGCCAATCTTCATGGTCATCAACCCAAATGCAACGGTCCGGTGAGTCTTTGGTAAGCGGGTCGATAAAGGTCATGGGTCCGTAAGAAGGCGAAATTTCTCCTCCTCTGAGTCCGGGTTTTCTAAAAACTGGGCGTAAAATTTGAATATCCCTACTTAAATGGATGGCACAAATTTTCTTT
>JAHFAC010000330.1 GCA_023250755.1 Bacteriovoracaceae bacterium
ACACAAAATCCTTTTTCAGCTTTTGGACGTCTTTGGAAAAAGAGATTGGAGAACATGAAATATAAACGATGTTGCGTACGTTGGTCTGAATGAAATCCAACAAACAGGGTCCGATGCCGGAGCGCGGCGGATCCAGAACCAGTGTATCATACTGTCCTTTGAAGTCGGGCGGTAATTTTCGGACTAACGACCGGTTTACCAATGAATTGATGAAAGCGACCTTTGGCGGAAGGGAGGGATATTGTACATCACGAATAGCCCGAGCGGCCTGCAGAGCCAGTTCATTGGAGTCAGCGGCGATCACATGGTCGACAAAAGGAAGATAAGAAAAGGGAAGATTTCCATTTCCACAGAAGAGTTCCAGTACCCGTTTCGCGTGTGATGCCTTCATATGTTCGGCACCAAGTCCCTTCAGGACCTCGTTCTGTGCGCTATTAATCTGACTAAAGCCGCCCGCCCCGTGGGGAGAATCATAAAGGCGTTGAATCGTACCATCCTCTCCTTTTAGGAGTTCAATTTTCTGGACTGGGGTTTCTGTGTCGTGTTTTTCTTCCCGTAGTCGGCTAATCTCTTGATTTAAAAGCGGGTGGGCCACTTCGCATTTTTCGATATCGACGATTTCATGAGAGCGTCGCTTCAAAAACCCCAACCGTCCCGCTCCGCGACGCAGCTGAATCCGGTTCCGGTAAGCGAACGTTTCAGAGGCTTTGAACATGGGGGCGAAATAGTTCGGCCGGATTTCTGCCTTCTCCAGAACGTGTTTCAACATCTCCTCTTTCGCCTGAACCTGTGCGGAGTAATCCCAATGAAGCCAATCGCAGCCGCCACAAGAAAGAAAGTAGCGACACAGGGGCTCTTTTCTCTCAGGCGACGGGCGGAGGCTCTCCACCAGATCGGCATCGCGGTATTTCTTCGAAGTCTCTTCGAACTCTACCCGAACGAGATCCCCGGGTACAGCCCCCGGAACAAAATAAATATTCCCTGAGGGGTCATACCCTATCCCTTGACCGAGTTGACCCACTCTTTGAATTTCAATTTCGTTCATCATGAGAGAACCTCGATCACCCGCTTCACGAGCCTTTCTGGAGGAGCCATCTTTACCCGCCCCTCCTCTTCCTCGGACTCAAGAAATTCCGCGCCCCACCCCTTCAACCGCGTTACATACTCGAGGTAAAGCGGATGTCCAAGCAGTTGGGTATTCATGGTAGGGACGAAAAGAAGGGGGGATTTTCTCCCTAATTGTCCTGCTATCAATAGCGTGACCGGATTATCGGCTAGCCCGAGAGCGCTCTTAGAAAGCGTGTTGAGTGTCACAGGAGCTACGATCACAAGATCAAATGGATCTAAATGATCGACATCGGCCCCCATTTTCGTCACCACCTTTTCTCCAGCCGCCCACTCCACGCTGAGCTCGGTAATAAAATCTATTACATGCGGGGTAAAAAAAGGGGTTATTTTGGCACCATAACGTCTCAATTCACGTAATATTTTGACCGACTCAACCGCTGCTATCCCGCCGCATACCGCAAGGGCTAGGTTCCGATTTTCCAAGCGCCTGGATTTCTTTTGTACTCCAGTGTCGGCAAGAGAAACGTGGTGACCGGTTTTCTTTATTTTCGAATGGCTCGGCATTGTTTCCTTGTTTGTTTCAGAGGCGATCCAGGCGATCTTGTGCCCTAAACTGCAAAAAATCTCAACGAATTTGAACGGCCTTTGACGTTGCCAGAGAGCTTTCCCTTAAAGATTAGTCCCTTGTGACAAAGTTTGTGTTGTGTTAAGACATGCCTCTATCGTGTGAGCGGTTAATTAAAGACAGTCCCGCCGCCCGCCGGAAGTAAAAAAATAGCGGCCAGTGAGCTTTCGAAAAGAGCTTTTGAGGTGGCCATCACTGTTGAGGAGATTCCATGGCGGAAATCGTACTTTATGCCAAGAAGAGTTGCACTCAGTGCAAAAAGGCCATTACATTTTTGAATAGAAAAGGCATCCCCTACCAATTAAAAGACATCGTTCATGAACCTCCTCCACGTAGTCTTCTAGAGAAGGTAATCAAAGCAGAAAATATTTATGCCAGCCTGAACCAGCGCAGTACCACGTACCGCGAGAATCACTTGGGCAAGCGCCGCACAACGAAAAATGAAGCAATCCGATTGATGTTAAAAGATCCCAATCTCATTAAACGGCCACTTATCATTAAAGAGAACAAAGCCTATCAAGGATTCGAAGAAGATAGCCTTTTAGATTTCGTAGCCCAGCAAGAAGCGGCACTGGCTGCTGAAAAAGAGAACAACAAGTAGTCCTTGCATCATTGATGGCCTCTCACACCACTAGGCTGGTCCTTCCACAGGTTGTTATTGTGGGGGCAGGATTTGGTGGGCTTCGGTGTGCGAAAGCGCTTGCCGATCACCCGGTCCACGTCACTGTTATCGATCGAAGTAATCATCATCTCTTTCAACCCCTACTCTACCAAGTTGCCACGGCAACCCTTTCGCCAGCGGAGATCGCAAGCCCCATTCGCAGCGTGCTAAGGGATCAAACCAATACCGAGGTCCTGATGGCCGAGGTGGGGGGAGTCGATAAGGAAAAACGCGAAGTCATCTTGGAATATGGTGGAGAGAAACGGCGGATCCGTTACGACTATTTGGTGTTGGCGACCGGAGCTCGCCACGGATATTTCGGGCAGGATGACTGGGAAAAATTTGCCCCCGGGTTGAAATCTATTCTCGATGCCACGGCTATCCGTCAAAAAATTCTGATTGCGTTTGAGTCCGCGGAAATGGAAACCGATCCCCAAAAGCGGTCGGAACTTTTACAATTCGTTCTGGTCGGAGGGGGCCCTACGGGAGTTGAGATGGCAGGGGCGATTGCCGAACTCGCGCAGATTGCACTGGCCCGAGATTTTCGTCGTATCAATCCCAAGGCTGCCCGCATCTCTCTCATTGAAGCAGGGCCCCGCCTGCTCGCCTCCTTCCCCGAACCGCTCTCACGCCGCGCCGAGACAGAGCTTTCTCGATTAGGCGTAGAGGTTAGAACGGGTTGTCGTGTCGAAAATATTACGACCGAAGGGGTTTGGATGGGAGGAGAGTGCTTGCGTGCACGGACCATTATCTGGACCGCGGGGGTCGTGGCATCGAGCGCCGGCCGGTGGCTTCGTGCAGAGACCGATCGCGTCGGTAGAGTGAAAGTACTCTCGGATCTATCGGTTCCCGAACATCCGGAGATTTTTGTCA
>JAHFAC010000331.1:0-1459 GCA_023250755.1 Bacteriovoracaceae bacterium
AGGAATCATCCGTGAAAACTATAAAGCTCCTTTTGATCGGAGTGCTGTTTTTTGAAATCGCCCAGGCGGCACCCACAAAAATTCATCCAAAACCGCCAACGCTTCGGCCAGAGGGTGTGCAGCAACTTGGAAATACTTGCCACGCTACGGCGTTTCTTACGGCACTGGAACATCACTTCGAACGTATCAATAAGCCCGTCAAGCTTAGTCTTCTCTATTTGGTGTATTCTCTACGCACCATCATCGATCGTTCTCCCTACGGCAAATATGTGTCGTACGACTCAGCGTATTTTGACGATGAAAGCACCGATACCCTCGAGGAATTTGGTGCAGTGATTCCGCACTATATGCATCCCGAGGAACATCGAATGACACCGACCGTACTCTCCCATCCCTCCCTCGGGACAAAGCACTACCTTCCTCCACGAAAGGCAAATATTCCGAGTTCCTTTGTTAGCGCAGGATGGCCAACAATTCGTTCGCGCATCTTCGCTCATGACAGTGAGCTTCTCTGGTTTGCTGCTTGGTGATGATGGAGATCCGGTCGAATCCTTGAAAGAGTTCGTCAGTGAAAATCAGGTAGCCATTTTGGTTTTTGAAGAAAAGTCGATTGACTTACTCTTCGAAGATAGCGACAACGAAAAACAAAATCTTCTGTTCCGCAAGATTTCAAATGTTGCTGAGAATGAGAAAATTCGTAGGGAACTTCCAAAATCAAAACTCAATAAAATTTTCAAGAACTTTAAAAACCTGCCTCATGGTGAGGGATCAGCACATGCACTCGCACTTGTTGGCTATGACGATTCGCTCTACTCCGACTACGGGTATGAGCAAAGCGGAGGGTTTATTCTGAAAGGGACTTGGGATGATAGTTCCTGGCAGTATTCATCAATTCCCTATCAACTGATTGCGGATCTGGTAGCCTTAAACGATCAGCGTGCATCCGATGTTTTACGAGAGAAAGTTGAAGGTGGACCAAGTACCTTCGTTTTACGCGTTCAATTTTTGAATTTGCCGAAAGATTTCGAAACGGTATTCTTTAAACAGTTCAACAAATTCAAAGACAAATCGGAATTCAAGCTCACCTACCTACCTTATTCTCACGGCGTTGGGCTGATGAGAACACAAATCGACCGATTCGAAGATCAAGTAGGAACTCAGACCGATTTAGAAAATTTAACCAAAAAGAGGGAGAAACAGATCCGAGATCTGATCATATCCTTGTTTATTCCATGGAAGACAAATCTCATAGGTGTCGCTGTTCTCTCGGGTGAAGATCAGTTGCACTCGTTAACATCCGGTAAATCTATGGCAAAATACTACCAGCTCAATGAGGAATCAGCCTTCTTCCCAACACAGGGATGGCTGGAAACGTTCAAGGAGGCTGGAAATGACTTCTCATTTTTGAAAACAGAACCAAATAACCTGATCTACTGGCAAGAATTTTTCTGGTTTGCAA
>JAHFAC010000331.1:1497-3226 GCA_023250755.1 Bacteriovoracaceae bacterium
TAAAAGAAAGAATAGAACATGAAAAAATTTTTGATTTGTTTACTGACTTTTGCCTTTTCTCTTCATGCAAACGCAATGGCCAAGAAAGAAAGCGAAAAAGACCGTCGTTTGATTGAGGAAACACTGGCGAAGGCTGACAGTTTGCCAAAAGATCCAGAGATGCCAAAGAACTTCAAGTTCTCCGATCTCGGGATCAAGTTGCCAACAAAACTTAAAAAAGCTTGTTTTGTCGCAGGAACTTCGGTGCTGATGTCAGCTGGCGACGTCGAGTGCAAGTCCATCGAAGATATAGAAGTCGGTGATCTTGTTGTATCCTATAATCAAACAAGTGGGGCAACAGGTGGAAAGCAAGTCTTAGATGTTCTCAGGTTAAGCACGGATCTTTTGCTTACGGTTGTTCTTGAAAACGGGCAGGCGATCCAATGCACCCCGGATCATCTATTTTATGTAACGTCACAGGAAGCATGGATTCGTGCGGATGAGCTGGAGATTGAAGACTTGCTTGCGACAGAGAGCGGCTTGCTTTCGGTTGTAGCGAAAGAGATCCAAGTTCTCGACGAGCCTCTCGAAGTTTTTGACATTACCGTTGAGGGGACCCACAACTACTTTGTCGTCGGTGAAGGTACTTGCACCGCTGAGTCTCATGGTGTCTTGGTTCATAACTGCAACGAAGCGAAAGAGTTTGGCAAGGGGTTTGTTGTAGGCGCCAGCGAAAGTCTTCCGGGTGCCACCCAGCATCCTCCGAAGGGATCCGAGACCTTCGAAAAAGGAAGAGCGACGGGCGAGATGGCCGGTGGGGCCGCACAGGTTATTGCGGGAACCGCTGGGGTTGTAGGAGGTGCCGGTGAGGTCCTTGCCACATGTGCGGGTGCCGCATGCGCGGCGGCTCCTGCGGGAATTGCAGTTGCCGGTGCTGGTGCCGCAACGGCGGCCCACGGGGCGCAGAAGCTTGGCGAGGGGGCGCAGAAGTTCTTCTCTGAGGGTAAGGCACACGATCTCCAAAAGACACATTCTATTGAAGGCAATAAATCTTCGAACAATGTAAAATATCTCATGGAAGATATGCAAAAAAATGGTTGGAAAGGTGATGGGATTAAAATTTAGGAACATAATGGCCAAAAATATATTTTAGATGGGCACCATAGAGTTGAAGCAGCCCGACGTGTTGGGATCAAAGTGCAATATGAAGTTATAAGAGCTGAAGATCTTGCAAAAAAGACAACTTACAAGAGTGTTGAGGAAGTTCTTTCAAGTGCTTCTGAAGCTGGTCCCAACAGGCTGAGATTGTAGCATGGACGATTTAATAACGCGACTGATTTATGAATACCAGCTTGCGGCCAACTCTAAACTGGAGCAAATGAAAAACCAGTTTTCAATTCTCAATCCAGTGCGTGCGGTTATTGAAAAAAAAATTCCTCGCACTGGGACTCTCAAGGATGGAACTGTCTATCGTGTGCATGGAATAGGTGTTTCATTTGAGTCTAAGGGCACTTCAGTAGATGTCGATTTAGATCAAAAAGGGAGTTACGCTGGTTTCGATGCTTGGCGATTATTCTCATTTGCAAAAGAGAATGGGTATGGGGCGTTAACAAGCGACTATATTGAACAAGCCATATACTCCATGGTCCAAAGAGGACTCGTACGTAAACAGGATGAGCAAATGATTTCTCATTTGTATACTTGGACTGAACTTCATAAAGCGTGAACTATACCGATGTTGGTGTAATTA
>JAHFAC010000013.1:0-6878 GCA_023250755.1 Bacteriovoracaceae bacterium
CTGTCGATCATTTTGACAACTGTGTCGCCTACGACTATGCAGCTCCTAGGTCGCTCCCTGGCCTTGTAACACCCCCCCCAGACTAGACCCACTTCAAATCAGGCGCGTGAATTGCTCCTTTTTTAGGGACATATGGAGCAAATTCCATCTAATTTACCTGTCCTTCCCATCCGGAATGTCGTTTTATTCCCCACCGTATCGATGCCGCTCGTCGTAGGCCGTCAACGAAGCTTGCACGCGCTTCAGGCAGCAGAAAAATCCAATGGGCTAATTGTGATCGTAACCCAACGAGTTGTGACCTTAAGCGATCCCACGACCGAAGACCTTTATCTCGTGGGTACCCTTTGTAAGACTGAAGAAAACCCTTCAAAATCGGACGAAAAAGAAAATCGTCAAATCGTAGTCACTGGACTTGCCAGGTACAGAGTGGCTGAATACTACTTCAACTCAGATCTGGACTGCCTTTTCGCAAAAGGGGAAATTGTAGCAGACACCCAGTTGATGGAGCCTTCACGAAGGCAAGCTCTTTTGAATAACCTCAAAGACATCGCCCAAGAGATCCTCCAACTCCTGCCGGGAGCCACTGAGCCGTTGGTCAGGATCATCGAGCGAGTGGACGACGCTGGGTATCTCACCAACATCTGCGCCTCTTATCTCAATTTATCAATTCCACAAAAACAAGAACTCCTCGAAACCATAGAGCTGGACAAAAGAATGGAACTTCTTCTCCAACACATGCAGCGTGAACGCGAAGTATTGGGTCTTCAGCAAGAAATCCGAGATAAGATGTCTGAACGACTCAACAAGGCTCAGCGTGAGGCTCTCTTACGCGAACAGCTGAGAACAATCCGCTCCGAGTTAGGGGATGAGGCTGTGGAAGAAACCGCTGAAGACATTGAAGAGAAACTGATGAGAGCCGATATGCCCGAAGAACCAAAAAAACAATCGAACGAAGAGCTGAAACGACTCCGCTCACTCCCGCCGACCTCTCCTGAGTATCATGTCGTTCGCACTTACCTGGAATGGCTCGCAGCAATGCCGTGGAAAAAAACAACCCAAGACAATCTGGATATCACACGAGCCAGAGCAATCCTGGACGAGGATCACTATGGCCTAGAAAACGTGAAACGGAGGATCCTCCAATTTCTTGCCGTCGCCCGGTTAAAAAATGACCTGAGAGGCCCGATCCTCTGCCTTGTCGGCCCTCCCGGGGTCGGAAAGACATCACTTGGCCAATCCATTGCGCGCACGTTAGGACGTAAATTCATCCGGACCACCTTAGGAGGCGTCCGCGACGAAGCGGAGATTCGAGGCCACCGACGCACCTACGTCGGAGCCATGCCAGGCAGGATCATTCAAAGCATCAAGCGTGCAGAAACACGAAATCCCCTCATGATGCTGGATGAAATTGACAAACTGAGCAGCGATTTTCATGGAGATCCTTCTTCTGCCATGCTCGAGGTTTTAGACCCAGAGCAGAACAAATCATTCGTTGATCACTACTTGGATGTTCCATTTGACCTCTCTGATGTCTTCTTCGTCGCAACCGCCAATATCGTAGATACGATTCCTCCGCCACTTCGAGATCGGATGGAAATGATTGAAGTCAATGGCTACACCACTACAGAAAAACTCCAAATCGCGAAACACTACCTCCTCCCCAGAGAATTAAAAGCACACGGATTTCAATCCGATCAAATCACCATCCCAGATGAAACTCTGCTTGAAATCACCGGGCACTACACTCGGGAGGCGGGAGTACGTGAACTGCAACGAAAAATCGCGGCACTGCTGAGAGCCATGGCGCAAGAAATGGTCGAACACCACCTGAAATCACCCATCACAATTGCGTCCGATCGCATCAAAACTCTGCTCGGCCCTGAGCGTTTTTTTCCTGAAGTCGCCGAAAGGCGGATGAAGCCAGGAGTTGCCACTGGCCTAGCCTGGACCGCCCAAGGCGGTGATATTCTTTTCATTGAGGCGACCTTGATGTCAGGAAAAAGCAATCTCATCCTCACGGGGCAACTGGGCGATGTCATGAAAGAATCCGCGCAAATTGCGCTCAGCCTGGCTCGAACTTCCAATGGATTCTCCTTGATGAACAAGGACTTTGATTTCGCCTCACACGATATCCACATCCATGTGCCGGCAGGATCCATTCCAAAAGATGGCCCCTCGGCCGGAGTGGCTATTCTAGTCGCTTTAATTTCACTCCTTCGTAAAAAATCAGTGGATTCAACTCTTGGCCTCAGTGGTGAGATCACCCTTCGTGGCGCGATCCTTCCGGTCGGAGGAATCAAAGAGAAAATTCTCGCTGCTCATCGAGCTGGCTTAAAGACTGTCGTGCTGCCCAAGCGCAATGAACAAGATCTGGTCGAAGTGCCCGAGGACGTTCGAAAGCAGCTTTCTTTCATCTTTGCAGAAACAGTTGAAGAAGTGCTCCATTTTGCATTTAAATCTGAAAACTCTGCGCCACGTCGACTGAACTGGATCGAAGCCATCCGTACATCCTTAGCTTCATCAGTTCCCGAGGTGGCCAGGTTTGCGTATCCGCTGAGTGAATCTCTTGCAATCCTTCTTTTAAGCCGGCTTCCGAAACAAATCAGCTCCGAATTATTTGAGATCCTTCCACAGCCCCCTGAGATTGCTCGAGCCGGAGCACATTCTCCTGAGGATTCAAGCCTAGGCTATCCAGACTTCATTTGTTGCACGCTTCATGGATTGGCCCTCCATGGTGACTCAAAATCCGTCGAAGCCCACGAAAGAATTGCTGAACGCATTGTCCAAGTCTTTTTTCAATCGCTCGAGCCGGCACTCCCAAGGGCATTGTATGAAAAAATTACTCAAACCCTCCCTATGGAGCTAACCCAATATATGAAAACAAAAGAAACCCAAGAAGCAAGACAGGCAGCCTAATCTCTGAATCGCCCTCAAGAGTTTAAAACTCCCACCTTTGGGCAATAATTCCGAATTGGGCAATCCTCGCAATAAGCTCTTCTTGCAGTACAAACCTCTCGCCCATGCGCGATCAGCAGATGAGAGTACTCTACCCAGTCTTTGCGGGAAACGATTCTCATTAACTCCTGTTCGACCTTCTCTGGATCGTGCGACCGGGTAAATCCCATTCGACGTGAAATCCGTCCAACATGGGTATCCACTACCAGTCCAGGCACACTAAAAACAGTGCCCAATACAACATTTGCCGTCTTTCTACCCACGCCTCTCAATTTGATCAGACTGTCCAGATCACCAGGGACTTCGCCCCCATGTTTTTCGACAATCGAACAAGACGCCTCAAGGATTGATCTCGCTTTGCTCCGAAAAAATCCAGTCGATTGAATCAGGCGCTCGATCTCCTTCAAATCTGCTCCGGCCATTTCTTTCGGACCCGGAAATTTCTTAAAAAGCGCTGGAGTCACCCGATTCACCCGATCATCCGTGCATTGGGCGGAAAGAATCGTCGAAACTAAAAGTTGAAAGGGAGTCTTAAAATTTAAGCTGCATTTGGCCTCTGGATAATGTCGACGCAAAACCCGAATGATCATCGACATGCGCTTTACTTCTGATTCAGCCATTGCCCCACTTCCTTGACACCCTTTGAATTCACCACCTGACTAGTCGGAAGAAGAGCCTTTCTCGCCATCATAATGCCAAAGCGCACGTCTCTCAGTCCAGCAACCTCATGAGCATCAGGATTGATGGATACCCAAGTCTGATGCTCTCTCAGCGCGCCTCCCCACCGCCAGTCAATGTCGAGTCTCGACGGGTGAGAATTAATTTCAATGGCAACATTACACTTTGCTGCCTCGATGATGAGTGCTTCCATATCCACGTCATAGCCTGGACGCCCAAGCAAAAGGCGCCCCGTGGCGTGACCTAAAAAGCGAGTATGCGGATTTCGAATAGCCTTCAAAATCCGCGCAGTCATCGTCCCTTTGTCCATTTTGAATCGGGAGTGAACAGAAGCTACGGTAAAATCGAATCTTTTAAGAATTTTCGCTTCATAATCGAGTGAACCATCCTGCAGGATATCGCTCTCAATTCCCCAAAAGATCCGGATTTCAGGATGTTTTTCTTGAACAGAACGGATTTCTCTCTCTTGCTTTAGGAGTTCATCCAGCCCCAAGCCATGGGCGTAAAAGGCCGATTGACTGTGATCTGAAATCCCGATGTATTGATATCCCAGGCTTTTTGCCGCGATCACCATTTCTTCGACGGTCGCTTCACCGTCGGACCAGCTCGTGTGGTTATGAAAAACTCCGCGTACTCCATCGTCAAGCAAAAGCTCTTTGAGTTGGCCCTGCCGTGCAAGTGCCACTTCCTCGCCCGCCTCCCTCGCTTCAGGCCAAATCCAAGGGAGATCTAGACTTCGATAAAATTCATTTTCTGTCAAAGCCTCAAACGGAGCCGGGGACTTGAGGGCTCTCCAGTGGCGATCGGTCCCGGTCGTCTGAGCTAAGGCATACCCAAATTGGGTTGGAATCGAATAAATGAATCGAATGGGGAGAGAGAAATTCTCTTCAGAGCGAAATTGCTCCACTCTCTCCTCGACTTGCTTTCGAATCTGCGCGCTCAACTTTTCTCCAGGGGGGACTTCGACTAAAAATTCGAGTTCACTTAAGATCTCACTGCGTCGCCGCAGGGCTCCCGTTTCACTCACTCGCAATTTTTCAACCAAAGGGTGTCGCCCTGAGTTTGCGACCGTCAAAAGAAGAGGCAGCAATTTTTCAGCCACCCCGAGAGCATCCCCCAGTCGGATTTGCCCTTGGCCTGCATTCAGAAACCGAATCCCTTCAAGAATCTTCTGCTGTACCTTTTCGCCGAAGCCCTTTAGTTTAATCAGGCGATTTTCACGACACGCATACTCAAGCTCGCTTAAAGAGTGAACCTCGAGGGCCTCAATCAACTGCAGTGCTCGCTTTGGCCCTAAACCTGGCACCCGTGTCAGTTCAATCAACCCCTGTGGTAATGAAGCCAACAACTCATCACGCGCCTGCGAAGTCCCCTTGAGAATAAACTCGACTAAAATTTCGGCAATACCCTTTCCGATACCTGTAATTTCTGTGAGAGTTCCATTCTGAGCTCTTTCTTTAAGATCGAGCTGCCCAGATAAGTTTTTTGCCGCCTTTTCAAATGCACGGATTTTGAAGGGATTCTCTCCCTTGAGTTCAAGCAAGTGGTGGATCTCCTCCAAAAGCGCAATTGAAGCCTCTGCTATTTCTTTTGGATTCAGCTGTTTTTTCATGAATGATCCTAAACTCATGCCTGAATTCTCTATCCCAGCAGTTTCTTTCAGTCACGAGGAATGGTAAAGGGGATTCCATGCCTTCCAAAAACGATGAATTATTAAAAAAAATTCTATCCCAGCCCACCGCACCGTTTCGTGAGAAACATGTGATTTCTTGCGTCCTGCAGGAACTCAAAGAAGGAAAGGTCCCTCACTTTCAAGACCCGATCGGAAACATCGTCATTGGTGCCTCATCCAAGAAAGATTATTTTCGCCTGATTCAAGATCAATCCAGAAAAAACCACAAGGAACCCCTGCGTCTTTTCATGGCGCATATGGATCACCCTGGCTTTCTTGGGGTTCGATGGACGGGTGAGAGGCTGCTTGAAGTGCAATGGCAAGGGGGATCTCCCGTCGAGCACACCGAAGGAGCCTCTGTTTGGCTCGGCGATACTGAGGGCTGGGCGGGTCATGGGCTCCTAAAAGACATAAAATTTCGCCCCTCCGGAAAAGCCATCGCATCCGCAACCGTCGAAATTCTAAAACAAGAACGGAAAATCAAGGATCCCACATCACTTTTTGGTGGCTTTCGTTTTCGTGCTTCTTGCTGGGAAGAGGGGGATCTCCTTTACACGAAGGCGGCCGACGATCTGGTGGGATCATTTAGCATTATCTCCCTAGCTCTAGAATTATTCAAAAAGGGCAAGGCTCGCTCAAAAAAACTGCCCTTTCTTGCCATCCTCACCCGCGCAGAAGAAGTGGGATTTATCGGAGCTATCGGTCATTTTGAACTTGGCTGGCTAAAGAGCGCCCGACGCCCCCTGATCTGCATCAGCCTTGAAACCTCACGAACCCTTCCTGGAGCTGAAATCGGAAAAGGACCCGTCGTCAGGCTGGGTGACAAGAGTACCGTCTTTGATCCGAGTCCTTTGCGTATACTCTTGGACCTAGCGCAATCCGTGCTTCCGGATCGTCACCAAAAACGGGTCATGGACGGCGGAACGTGTGAGGCCACAGCGGCCGTTGCCTACGGCATCCCAGCCATTGGAATTTCAATCCCATTGGGAAATTATCACAACCAAGGCTTTCAGGGGGGGCCTGACACACGCGGCCCCATGGGACCTGCACCTGAGTTTGTGCACAAACAAGACATCAAGGGACTCATCGCCTTATGTCATGCCTTGATGAAGCCAGGCCTAAAATGGAGTGACCCTTGGCATGTGAAGCTCAAAGAATTCAAAAGGGATCTCCGTAAAGCACGGCCTCTTTTGAAAATGAAAGCCTCTTCAGAAAAGTCAGCTCCCTATATGGATTTTGAAGACCGATAAATTTGTCCAATGGGGATATCTACCTTGAGGTAAAGCCCCCTTCTCGGGTATGGTGCAGACACTATGCTACTTTCCAAAGTGCCGAATTATTTTCAATCCCGTCGTGAAACGCTGGTCAAAAAATGTCCTGGATCAGCGCTTCTTTTTTCCTCCAATCCAGAAATGCTTAGGAATCCCGACGTCACTTTTCCATTCAGGCAGGAATCGAATTTTTATTATTTGACTGGATTTGAAGAGCCAGAGTCTTTTCTTGTGCTCCTCCCTCCGGCCTCCCGGTCTTCGGGTACCTGCAGGAGCGTGCTTTTTGTGCGCACTCGCGATCC
>JAHFAC010000013.1:6905-13065 GCA_023250755.1 Bacteriovoracaceae bacterium
AAGGACTGCGATCAAGTCTATTATCGCTTGGGACGAGATGGCTCCCAAGACAGCCGCATTCTCTCTTGTCTTGAAAAAATTCGCCGTACGCAGGGCAGAACCGGCAGAGGATTACTCCCCATCCTAGATCCCTCTGAATCTTTGGGTGAAATGAGACTTTTTAAAAGCGCTGAAGAAATCGAAGACTTACGAAAATCCTGTCAAATCACGGCATGGGCCCACACTGCCGCAATGAAAGCAGTTCAACCCGGGATGAATGAATTTGAAATGGAAGCCCTAGTTGACTACGAGATACGAAAAAAAGGCTGCCGCCGACTCGGCTACGAAAGCATTGTTGCAGGTGGAAAAAATGCAACCTGCCTCCACTATCGCTCCAATAATGACACTTTACATGACGGAGAACTCCTTTTGATCGATGCCGGTGGAGAATACCAGTATTTTTCAGCTGACATCACGCGAACCTTTCCGATTGGGCGAAAATTCTCGATGGCACAGGCAAAGCTCTACGATCTGGTCCTCAAAGCTCAACTGGAGGCCATCGCCATCACCCGGCCTGGGACCACTCTTCCTGAAATCCATCAACGCGCTTGTGAGACCCTCGTTGATGGATTGCTTTCATTGGGTCTACTCAAGGGCACCGCAAAAGAGATCCTAAAATCAAATGGACATCAACGGCTCTACCCGCATAACACGAGTCATTGGCTCGGAATGGATGTCCATGACGTAGGCCTCTACCGGATTCAATCTGAACCGAGACCGCTTGAACCCGGAATGGTTTTAACCATCGAGCCTGGGCTTTACACTCAACCGAACGACTCCGAAGTTCCAGCTGAATTCCGCAATATCGGGATTCGCATTGAAGACGACATCCTGGTGACAAAAACGGGCTGCGAAGTCCTCACTCGAGATGCCCCGAAGACCCGTGCAGAAATTGAAACGCTCCGCAGTTAAACTCGGGCCTTTTGAGCTTGAGCATCCCGCAGTGCTCGCACCCATGGCGGGAATCACGGATAGTCCCTTTCGCCGCCTCATGCGAAGACTCGGGAGCCCCATTGTTATATCCGAACTGGTTTCGGCAAATGGAATTGAGCACGGGGGGGAAAAAACCATCGCTCTCCTTCGTTTTCATGAAGAAGAGCGCCCTGTCGGAATTCAAATCTTTAGCGAAGACACGAGCCTCCTCTGCAAAGCCGCCCAAAAAATTGAGAAATTAGGTGCTGACTTTGTCGATTTGAATTTAGGCTGCCCTGTCCCCAAAGTAGTTAAAAGAGGCGCAGGATCCGCTTTGTGTCGAGACCCCATCGCTCTCGGAAAATTACTGACCGAACTCGTCAATTCGGTCCAAATTCCAGTCACCATAAAAATACGAACGGGCTGGGACGCAACCTCCCGAAACGCTCTCGAATGTGTCCGGGCAGCTACCGACGCAGGGGTGCGGTGGGTTGCCATTCATGGGAGAACTCGCGCCCAAGGTTATAGCGGCGAAGCGGATTGGGACTTTATTTCAGAAATCAAGGCCAAGAGTTCAATTCCCATCATCGGCAACGGAGATCTTGCCACACCCGAAATGGCCCTAGATCGATTAAAATCAAGTGGAGTCGATGCGGTCATGGTAGGACGGGCAGCTTTGCGAAATCCATTTTTTTTTGAGCAAGTCCATGCGCTTTGGAGGCATGAAAACTACCTTCTCCCCAGTGCTGAGCGCTACTTGGAAATTTTAAAAACACAGAGGCTTTTGTTTGAAGAAGCTTACTCTCCCCGAACGGCCATGCTTCAGATGAGAAAGTTTTTGGCTTGGTTTTCAGCAGGGTATCCGGGATGCCACGACTTCAGGAGAAAAGTTTTTTCAATGACTGACTTCGAAGCGCTTTGGCAAGATGCCCTTTTGTTTTTTGAAACTCAGGTGCGAGACCGAGATCTTCGCTTCATGGCCCAGCCCTTTTTGATGGGCGGTCACGGGTAATTAATTGCCACCTGATCCGGCGAGTTTTTACTTGCTCTCTTTAAAAGCTAAAACCACACGTTGATTGCAAAACTCTAAATAATAACAACGACCATCCTCTTGAGTCTCCTTGAGCAAATCAAAGTACGCGGAATGAAGAAAGCGCGCCTCTTCAATCATTCCATTTCTTCGAATCTGACAAGTCAGCCGCCCAGGAACATACTTTAGTGAGCTTGGATCCAAAGACTCCTGCCTTTCATCGTTGATCCAAATACTACAACCCTCCTTGGGTGTACCGTCTACTCGATGCACGAAATAAGCAGTGTCCTCGACTTGGATCCGTTTAGTCTCACGACCAATATGAAGAGTGTAACCCTGAGCATCCCGTTTGAGACTTTTTGCGAATAATCGGCGAGTCGGCTCATGAGTGATCTCACAACCATCCGCCAACCAAATCCCATTGCGGGTGAGAATAATAATTTCGTTGTCGACAAAAAATGGGGTGTTTTTTGAGGTGGTCATGAATATTACCTCGTGAATTACCTTCGTTCCCTAAACACCCTCGCTCGAACTGCGATCTGCGCCGCAAGGAGCCCCGCAGCGAATCCTTCTTCATAATTAAAAACAGGATCCGCACACAACTCAGGATAATCATGGGGATTGAGAATGTCATCCCCAGTGAGATGTGGAATTTTATCGCGTGCAAGTCCCAAAACTTTCATTCGCTGATGAGTAATCAGCTCTTCAAAGAGCGCATCAATCAATGTCTCGATCAAGGTCTCGACATTTTGCTTAATGTTTTGCTCAACGCACTGTTCATTTGATACGATTGATACGATTGACGCGACGTTTTTCTCTTTCATAGGAGTCATCCTGTTCTATTAACAGGAGGCTGGCAATATTTCATATTTTTAGCTAAAGGTGTCAATAAGAGGCCTTGGCAATGAAAATTGGAGTTTTCGATTCTGGCATTGGAGGAATCACGGTCCTCACCGAGCTGAGACGCCATCTGCCAAGAGCGCGATTTGTTTATTTAGGTGACACTGCGCATGTTCCCTACGGAACTCGAAGCCCCGAACAAGTCCGCCGCTTATCACGTGATTGCGCACGCCAGTTTAAGATAAAAAAAGTAGATGCCCTTGTGGTGGCTTGCAACACGGCCTCCAGTTTAGCTCTTGATACAATCCAAAACACTCTGGGAAAAACCCCTGTTTTTGGAGTTCTAGAGCCCGGAGCCCAAGCCGTTGTAGATGTTGTATCAAGACTTCCAAAAAAATTTAAAAAACAAGCGCTCGCTCATCCTCTCGTTCCTTTGGCAATTCTCGTTCTAGCCACCCGAGCTACGGTTCGAAGCGGTGCCTACGGACGGCTGCTTCAAGAAGCCCTCAAGCCCATGTTTTCAAAATCAGGTGGATCCTTCTCGATCATTGAACAACCTTGTCCATTATTGGTTCCGATGATTGAAGAGGGTTGGGTGGACCACCCCATCCTGCACCAAACTATTGCAGAGTATACAGCTCCCTATGCAAAACATAAAACAGCCGGAATCGCGCTTCTGGCTTGCACTCACTATCCTTGGATCCGTTCAGCCTTTCAAAAAGCCCTCCCAGGATGGATCCTAGTGGACTCCGCTCATGGTGTTGCAAAGAGACTCACCCAATGCCTGCGCCTTAAAAAAAACAATTCAAGATTTCAAAAAATAGAATGGATCTTTACCGATCCCAATGCGGTTCCGGCATTTGCTCTGGAGATGATACACGAATCCTCTTAGCCATAAAATTTTGCATCAACGCTCTTGATGCTTTAGCTCTTTTGCAAGACGGATCCTAGATTCACGACGCTTGACAGCCTGTGAGTATCTCCGCTTTTCCTCAAGAGTCTTGGGAACAATGGGGGGCACTGGCGTCGGCTGACCCAGTTGGTCAAGCGCTACAAAGGTCGTGTAAGCTGTGGCTGTGTGCCGCCGCTCACCCGTAAGGGGGTCCTCTGACTCAACTCGTAAGCCCACTTCCATTGAAGTACGTGCCGCAAAATTCACCATAGCCCGGATGTGAACCACATGCCCTACCTTTACTGGCGCTACAAAATGCATTCCATCAAAAGAAGCGGTGACTACAACCCTTCGAGCATGTTTCCCAGCAGCAATCGCCGCAGCAATGTCCATCCAGGACATCACACGACCTCCAAAAATAGTGCCCAACGAATTTCCATCTGAAGGCAGTACAATTTCGGTCATCGTAACCGCTGACTCTTGTGGCGATTTTCCGACCGACGTGCTGACTGACCTAGGAGGCTTCTTCTTTGCCATGAATGTCTTCCTTATTTTTTCTTTTTAATAAAGGCGTCTGTTACATAATAAATAACTGCCCAACGATCCTCTTCGGGCAGATGACCAAAAGGCGCCATTGCCGTTCCGGACAGACCAGAAGTCACAGTTTTAAAGAGCTGTTCGGGCTTGCCGCCTGCCTTGAACTTTCCTTCTCCAAAATTACGGGGCTTGGGATTCATATAGGCACCCGCAGGACCATTGCCATCCCCTTTTTCACCATGACAACTCAAACAATTGGTCGTGTAAACTGCCATGCCCTTCTGAATGAGCTCAGGAGTCATTTTAGGCGGCTTGGGCACTGTGCCTCCATAGGTCACGCTTCCGATTAAAAAAAAACCCATAATCCCAACCCTGAGGCCAATATTCATTTTGCCAATCTCCCTGGTTATTTCACGAATTGCTTCGCTACTGATAAATAACAGTTTACTCAACTGCCATACTAATGGAATTCGATTGATTCAACAAGAACCTATGCCATCGAAAACTGAGCATAAACAGCCGCATGATCAGAAAGCTTACCCCAAACCCCATCCGTCATCACTTCGGCTGAAAATGGACTCAATGCTCGAAAATAAATCCGATCGAGCTTCAGAGTTGGCAACCAGCTCGGAAAAGTTCGGGCGTGATCGCCATTCAACCTGACAAAAACTTCCTGCACACCCAAACGCTCCCTCAAAACCTTAGTTGCGCTCCCTCTCCAATCGTTAAAATCTCCCGCGATAATTAAGGCTTGATGGTGAGGTACTAATAAGTCAATTCGCTTACAAAGATGATTAAGCTGAATGCGCCGCCCCGCCTCAAAAAGACCAAGATGAAGGCAAATCACGTGAAGAGGTTTAAAAAGGACTTCGATCACCGCATGAAGCAAGCCGCGTCTCTCAAGTTTATTTGTGGAAATATCCACGTTTTCAGAAAAAATAATCGGATACTTACTAAGAATTGCATTTCCATGATGCCCTGAAGTGTAGATGGCATTTTTACCATAAGCATGATGGGGCCAAAGTCGATCAGCCAAAAACTCAAACTGCGATACATTGGGCCAATCTCTGACCCGAGAACCGTGTTGGTCATGCCGACCCAAAACCTCCTGAAGAAAGACTAAGTCTGCATGCACTTTCTCGATGGATTCTTTCATCCGTTTGAGAACAAATTTTCGCTGACCTGGGCTGAAACCTTTATGAATATTGTAAGAGAGCACTCGTAGATTCGTTGACTGATTCATTCTTTTCACCCCAGCCTGAATGAGCCATTCAAGGTTGATACCATTGCAATGACACTCAAGCCCATTTACAATGGTTCTAGGATGGATCAACAATTCCTAGGATGCGACCTGAATGAAATCCGAATAGGCGAGCCCCTGCCTGTACCGATTTATCTTCGCATTGACTCCCGATATATTACGTTCCGAGCTGAAGGGGATTTAGTTGACCGAAAGACCTATGAACGCCTTGAACTCCAAAAAATTAAAAAAATTTTTATTCAGGAAAAGGACCATCCCTCTTTTAATGCTTGGAGCAAGAAATTTCTAGCAGAAACAACGATACAAAAAAATAAGGACCCAAAAAATAAGGAGATCGAGCACTACGTTCACGTCAGAGAAGAAACAGAAAGAAAAATTTTAGATATTTTCCATTCAAGCCACCCGGACAAGGTGGTTGCCCAAGCCATTCAGTCTAGCAAGAAATTGGTTTTCGAAGTGATGAAACTACCCTACGCCAGTCAACCCCTCAATCTACTTCAGCTTTACTCGCAAGGGGCTGTGAATCATTCAGTAAACATCAGCGTTCTCTCCGTCTACCTTGCAATGCAAATGGGCTATTCGCACGCGCTCGTACTCCAGCAAATTGGCGCAGGCGGGCTCCTTCATGACATCGGAAAATCAAAAGTAC
>JAHFAC010000014.1:0-652 GCA_023250755.1 Bacteriovoracaceae bacterium
GGACTTAAAGTGGAGATCGATGGTATTCCTTATGAAATCGTAGACTTCCAGCATGTGAGTCCGGGCAAGGGCCGGGCTTTTACGCGGACTAAACTCAGGAACATGCTGAACCAAAATGTGATTGAAAGAACGATCACTTCTGGGGACAAACTGGATCAGGCCAATACTGAACAAAAAGAGATGCAGTATCTCTACCGAGATGCCGAAGGCTACCATTTTATGAATCAAGCCACTTATGACCAGGTGGTTTTGAATAATGAGCAATTGGGAGCAGGCAAAGATTTTTTACAAGAGAATTTAGCCATCAAAGTGATGTATTTCAATGAGAGGCCCATCGGAGTTGAGCTTCCGACCTTCGTGAGTTTAAAAATTGTAGAGACTGATCCAGCCTTTCGTGGAGATACCGTAACAGGCGGCACTAAGCCGGCAAAGCTCGAAACAGGTGCGTCGGTGCAAGTTCCTTTCCACCTCAAAGAAGGCGATGTCATTAAGGTTGATACCCGTGACTATCGGTACGTGGAGAAGGTCAATAAATAACGTGAGCAAGAATCGAAAAAAGCTCAACCGAAATGCAAAGCAAAGTGTGAAATCGGATTTCGGCCCAGACCTGGGGCTTGTTGAAAAAATTGCGGTTGTCATGGAGCGCTGCCGG
>JAHFAC010000014.1:662-5770 GCA_023250755.1 Bacteriovoracaceae bacterium
GAGTGGGAAAAAAATGGGCAGAGAGTCCGGATTCGGACTGGCGATCCAGGTACTCTTGTCATCGATCGGCCAAGCGCACCTGTCGTAAAAGCCAGCGATCCTGTTCCAGCTGGCAATCTGAAACAAGTGCTTTCTCCATTTGTAGGCACGTTTTATCGCGCAGCTTCGCCTGATGCTGGACCCTATGTTCAGGAGGGGAGTGCGGTCAAACGTGGAGATGTCCTTTGCATTGTTGAAGCCATGAAGCTTATGAACGAGATTGAATCTGAGTATTCTGGCAAAATCCAATCGATTTTGGTTGAGAATGGACAACCCGTTGAGTTCGGTGAACCCCTCTTTGTCTTGGACATTATGGGTACAAAATAAAACGAATTACGAGGAATATGCCTCCACTCTTTCGCAAGGTTCTTATCGCTAACCGTGGAGAAATCGCGCTCCGCGTGATCCGGGCTTGCCGAGAACTCGGTATTTCTACCGTAGCGGTTTATTCAACCGCAGATGAACACTCACTCCACGTCAAGCTTGCCGACGAGGCTGTTTGCATTGGCCCTGCTCAAGCAAAGCTCAGTTACCTCAATATTGCGAGCATTCTTACGGCAGCGGATATCACAGGCGCTGATGCGATCCATCCGGGCTATGGTTTTCTTTCTGAAAATTCCGAATTTGCGCGTCTTTGTGGTGAGTGCAAGATCACCTTTATCGGCCCGAGTGCGGCAAATATCGAAGCGATGGGAGAAAAGACCAAAGCTCGAGAGATTGCCAAAAATTCGGGAGTGCCACTTTTTCCTGGAACCGAAGGGGTGACCTCTGGAGTGGATCACGCGCTCGAAGAAGCTCAGAAGATTGGTTATCCGGTGATTTTAAAGGCCGCGGCGGGTGGGGGAGGCCGCGGGATCCATGTTGTTTACAATCCTCAGCAGCTTAAATTGATCTATGATCGCGCTGGAACTGAAGCTCGCGCCGCCTTCGGCAATGGGTCTCTTTATCTTGAGAAATACTGCGAGCATCCCAGGCACGTTGAGATCCAAGTCCTTTGCGACAAACAAGGAAACCGTATTTTCCTGGGCGAAAGGGATTGCACGATCCAACGTCGGCATCAAAAACTCCTTGAAGAAAGTCCCAGCCCCATTTTGGATCTAAAACTGCGTGAAGAAATGGGACAAGCGGCACTTCGTCTTTGCACCGCCGTGAATTATGAAAACGTGGGCACGGTAGAATTCTTAGTTGATGAGAAGAAACGCTTTTACTTCATGGAAATGAACACCCGGCTCCAGGTCGAACATCCCGTGACTGAGATGGTCACGGGTTTTGATCTGGTCAAAGAGCAGATTCGGATGGCAGCAGGAAAAAAACTTGCAATCAAGCAATCTCAAATCGAAATCCGTTCCCATGCAATTGAGTGTCGGATTAATGCCGAGGATCCGGAGCGCTTTACGCCGTCTCCTGGCAAAATCACGGCATTGCATGTACCGGGAGGCTTTGGGGTTCGCGTTGACTCTTTTGTTTATGACCAATACAAAGTCGTTCCCTTTTACGACTCAATGATCGCAAAACTGATCGTACATGCCCCGACGCGCGCTGACGCGATTGCGAAAATGCGCCAAGCTCTTGACGAATATGTGGTTGAGGGAATTCAGACGAATATTTCTTTCCATAAGAAGATATTAGCAAGCAAGAAGTTCAAAGACTCCGATTATGACACCCATTTTTTGGAGGAGTTTCTACCCAAATACGAGTAAAATCGAAGATCTATGAAGGATGAAGGCGAGAACACCCAAGTCGATCTGGGTGAGGATTTGCTGGAAAAAACCGCTCTTCTCTCGGTGGATTTGACATCAGTGAGCCTTCAGGTGCCAGAAGAAGCCCAAGATTTACTTGAGACAGCGCGGATTTTGGCATCCGAAGGCCTCATCGAGGAGGCCAAGAAGACACTTCGCCAAATTTTGAGAAAAGATCCTCAGCATTCACTTGCTCGAAAACAGATGGAAGAAATCCAACGAAAGGAACTGGAGCATCTTCTAGCGGAGGCGCCATTTCAAGAGTTGATTCCAAAAGAGGGGAATTCAGACCTAAGCGTTGAAGAGGTGATCCGAGATCTCGATCACGATCTTGGCCTTGGTCTCTTCTCTGAAGTGAAAGCCATGGAGGAATTTGCCGAACAACTGGATCGTGAGTTTGCAGTGCTTTCAACGCAGGATCGCTTGGATCTTGGTGTTGCATTTCAAGAAATGGGTTTACACTCGGTTGCCGCTAGACAATTTCAAGCAGCAGAGAATGATCCCGCCTCTTATTTGTCCGCAACTTATCTCTTGGCCAATAATCTGATCGAGGCTGATCGTGCTTTTGATGCGGTGATTCGGATTGAGCCACTCTTGAGGGATGCTGACCTTAGCCCAGGAGATAGGCAAAATTTCATGTACTTAATGGGGCTCGCACAAGAGCGATTGGGCAAGAGGGATGCAGCGATTCGGTGGTATCGTGAAGTTCTCACTGTTCAGACAGGGTATCGGGATACGGAGAGTCGATTGAGTGTTCTGATCGGACGCCCTCCTAAGGTAAACCCCTGAAATGCGTTGGCGTCCGATTTGGATCTTCATTGCTGTGATTGGGGTGTCAGTAGGAGGTATGGTTTGGCTGATCCAGAGCTCTTATTTTGCCCATATTGCAAAGCGAGTGGTCGCAAAGTACATTCCTGTCGAACTTGGAATTGAGGGTGATTTTTCTGGGCTGGCGATCAAGCTTTTTCCTCCCGGAATTTCTATTCAACAACCCAGTATTCGACTCAAAGAAAAAAATGCCCTTGGCTTGCCTTCTGACGCGACCGTGAACGCAAAGAGGGTGGATCTGATCTTTCGTCCGCTGCAAATGTTCTCCGGCAATATTCGCATCTACCGGGTTTCGTTAGTGAATGGCGAAGTTCACATGGCATTTCCAAAAGGATTTTTCTCAAAGAAAAATTTCCATAAATCAAATGGACTTAAAATCCGTTGGGAACAGCTTTTTAGGATTCGAGCGGATGGAATTCATCTTGAAGATATACGACTTGATCTGAATTTTGCAGATCTGGACAGCTCGGTTAATTTAGTCTCCCGGAGTGTAGATGTCGATCATTTCATACAAGGGGGTGAGGACGGATATGAAATCGCACTTGAGCTTTCTGATATTCGGAGCAAATTCCCGACCGCTTGGCCAGGGGGATGGCCAACGGGTTTGAAAATCCCAAAATTCAGTGAAGTAGTCGATAATTTAAATGTACGGGCCAGAATGACTGAGCAAGGACTTAGGGTTCAAGATTTAAAAATTTTATCAGGAGGGATTGCGGGTGAGCTCTCAGGCGCGATCAAGGGAAATTTTTTGAGTCCCAAGGGCCTTCTGGCTGATCTTAAGCTCCAGCTGAAGGGTGAACTCTCGACTCTCTTGCATCAGTTATTGTCTCCCGGCAAGGCCGCAGAGTCGCCTCATGGGAAACTGGTTTTTATCGGAAATCTCAAGGGAGATCTCGAGCGACCACTCGAAACATTCAAGACAGAGGGTTCGGTTCTCATCGAGGACTTTACTTATCGAGGATGGGGTGTCGATCGAATCGGTGCCGAGGGAGTTTGGGTTGCCTCTCCCAATGGAGGGGTGGTTTCCATTGAAAAAGCCTCACTCTTAGCTCGTGAGTTTGAGCGTATTGGAGGAAGTCAGCCGGGTTGGGGAGGCCAGATTAGCGTCGCAGCTTTTAAGTTTCGTCCTGGGTTTCAAGATGAAATCAGCTTGTCCTTGCATTTGGAGCGAGCGCATATCCATTGGTTGGCTGCTCCTGCGTTTAAAAAAATTTACCCCTTAGATTTTCGTGTTAACGGGCCTGTTGATCTTTTTTTTAAGCCGAGTAGACCAGAAAAAGGACCATGGAGTGTTCAGGCGAAGCTACAACTCAAGATAGATCGTCTCCAGCTCGACAACCAGAGTTGGGGAAAGCAAAAACAACTCAAGAAGGTTCTTTCAGTTCCCGAGGTTTCAATGGATGGAGCCGTGACGGTGGGTCCCGATGGGATTCAGGTTGGAGATGAGCCTGGGGCACTTGCGCTTACTTTGTTAAAAGCACCATCAAAGTCCAAATTTAAAATTACCGGTGATGTAGATTTTGACAAGGGTTTTGATCTTCATGCCATAGGACCAATCAATCTTTCAGAAATTGGGCAGTTAGCCGAGACTGACATCCGGGGTGAGGGCACCCTTTCTACCCACGTGCATGGGCCTGTGTCTCAAGTGGTCATTGATTTCGACGTGAATTTAAAAGATGCCTATTACGTCAAACTTCGGCTCGGGGATTTAAAGGGCCGAATGACCTGGGAGGATGATCCGCAATTCTTTTGGATCCGCAATGTTTTAGCGACTCGTGGAGATACGTCTTATACCGTTGATGGAAAGTTGGATTTGGGTGCGATTGATAAAATTTCGCTTGGGGTTCAGCTTTCAAAAGGAAAAATCCAGGATTTTATCAGTGTCTTTGATGATTTGACGAATGATCTTTGGTGGTTTCCGAAGAGCGTTCGTGGAGACATGGAGGCTGATATTAGGGTCGAAGGGGGGATTTCACTCAAGGAACTCGATATCATCGGGAGAATGAGCGGCACGAATTGGGATTATTTTGGTGAACGCTTTAAGAGCGTAGTATTTAAGGGCGGCTATGATCGAGGCAAATATTTTTTAGATTCTGGGCGCGCCATCAAGAGAACAGGTTCGATTTCTGGGCGCATTTCACTTGATGCAGACAGTAACTTTGACTGGGAGCTTCGGACTGATGAAGTGATGCTAGGTGAACTTGATCATATCGCGAGGCTCGATGTTCCCATTCGCGCAAAACTTAAAGCTTCAAGTCAGGGACGTGGAAAATTTGGGCGCATTGAATCCAAGACCCGAGCTTCACTGACTGAAGTCGTAGTCCGAGGGGTTCGGATGTCACCCAGTGAGCTTCTCATCAGCAGTTCTGAAGGCGTTAGTGTTTTTCATAGCAGCATTTTTGAAGGGCAAGGGATGCTTGATCTGAGTTATGATACTCATGCCGGAGCCCGCTCCTGGATTCGCGGGTCGCTCAAGCATCTCGATTTTTCGCCTTTCTTGCT
>JAHFAC010000014.1:5780-13046 GCA_023250755.1 Bacteriovoracaceae bacterium
AGACCCGCAATTAGCCGGATGGGTTTCTGGCGAAGTGGATTTAAATTTTAAGGCAGGTGAGCTCGAAAGAGCCACAGGCAAGATGGCACTGACGGAATATGTCCTTGCCAAGACAGGTGTTCGCCTGGGTTTGGCGAATCCTGTCACTGTTCGCTTTGATCGAGGTACTTTTGATTTGAACGATTTATCTCTCCGAGGGAGGCAAGGAGAGGCCACACTTACATTGAAAGCGCGGGATACTTTGCTTGAGGGCGCTGTTTTGGGCGAGTTGGATATTTCTTTGGTCGAATTTTTCACCCCTGCCGTCTCTCAATCGACGGGAGTCGCCAAGCTTGACTTTGCAATCAATGGAACACTGAGATCACCATCAATTTTTGGGCGAGCGATTTTGAGCAATGGTTTTTTAAAAACCCCTTCACTCGAATCTCCCTTTGAAAATGTAGGGGGGGTGATTCAACTCAAACAAAATGTGATTTCAATTCAAAGCCTAGAAGCGGATTTGGCTAATGGTAGGGTTTTAACAAGCGGGACAGTCGACCTATTTGTTGATCGATATCCAAAAATTTCAATAAAAGCGGATCTTCTAGGGAATAAATTAAAAATTTATCCATTTCAATTTATTAAAATTCACGGTGATATTCACGTGCATGGCGATTCACTCCCATACTTGGTAGATGGAGCTGTCGTAGTTGATTCAGCACTTTCACGTGAAAAACTGTCGACGCCGGGAGGGCAGATTTTAAAGTCAGCTCAATATACGCCCCCTCCGGGTCAAACTTATGAAAGCGATTACCCGAAATTCAAATTGAGCATCGCCGCCAACGCAGAAAGAGGGGTGCTGATTCAAAATGAGCTTTTTGATGTAGAGCTCAAAGGACAGGTGACGGTCATTAACTCACCCGAAATTCCCCGTATTGTAGGTGCTGCTGAGATTGTCCAAGGGAAGATGACCTTTAGGGACCGGGTCTTTCAGATTCAATCAGCCGCAGTTCTTTTTGACAATCCTACGGTCATTAACCCAAGCTTCAATCTGACGGCGGCAACTGAGGTCAATCAAGTTAAGGTCCAGCTTTTTGCTACCGGACGGCTTACGCAGCCTAAAGTAGAGCTGACGTCAAACCCTGTTTTGCCTGAATCTGAGATCCTTTCGTTACTGGCGCTTGGAATGACCTCTGAAGAGGTGAAGAAATTTGGATCTGGTGATCGATCGACGGTTGAGAAGAGCGAGGCTTTTTCGATTTTACTCCATTCAATGGATTTTAATCGTGATGTCCAAAATAAAACCGGGTTTCAGATCCAGCTCGATGAATCGGTGGACCAGAAGGCGGGTTCGAGTATATTTAGGCCCCGCACCGAGACTGATTCGGCCGCTGCTCCAAAAATCGTGATTAAAAGAAAAATTGGACGAAAATTTGAGCTTTCGGTCGGGAGTACAGTGGGCGTCGGTACGTTAATTGAGCGTGAGGTCAACCTGGACTATCAAGTTTCACCCGCATTTTCTGTGATTGGGGTTTGGAACAGCTCTGAAGGAGCTGGAGCTGGGGTGGATGCACAGAACCGGTCATCTTTCGGCTTGGACTTTAAAGTACAAAAGAGGTTTAGGTAGAGTGCTGAATGGGGTGAAGAATTTAAATTTGAACGGGCTTATGTTCGGGTGTGTTCTCACCTTGGTTTATGTTTTACAAGCCAATGCGTCTTCGCTCAATGATGGCCTAGCAGTAGAGCGCTTGTCTACGGAGGCTCGACTTGAAATCGACCGAGTCGAGATCACGGGCGTGACGGTTTTTGATCAGCCTAGCATTGAAGGTGCTTTGGAAATCGGAGTGGGAGATCGTCTTGAGCGAATTAAAGTGATTCGTACCGTGGAGAATTTTCAAAGCCTCTATCGAATTCGCGGATATGAGAATACAGAAGTCCGCAGTGAGTTCTTGAGGACTCGGAGTGAAGCTGGATCATTTGAGAACATCCTACGAATCCAAATTATAGAGGGGAAACCAGTTCGTATTGCAAGTATTCACTTAGTCCCAGCGCTTGCTCGAAGTGACGATTTTCAAAAATCATGGAAGAGCATTGAGCCTATGCTCTTTAGCTTGCTTGGTGTTACGGCCGGAAACATATTGGACCAAGATCGAATCATCAAGGGCAAGCGTTCGGTTTTGGATTATTTAGCAACGGAAGAGTACGTAGGTGCCAAGATTGACGATGTTCGCCTCAGCACTGCTGTGGTCCCATCGGGTACGAAGCTCGAGGCGTCACGCTGGTTGGATCTTGAGTTTAGAGTTGATCTAGGTGATCAGGTTACCTTTGGGTTTAGGGGTAACACGGCGCTTACCCGAGGCTATCTCAATGCTTTGGTTGAGGAGCAGCGGTTACTCGGCTTTGGCAAGGATTATGTGGGATCGATTCAAAATCGAATCGAAGATGAATATCGTTCAATGGGATACGCTCAGGTTCGGGTGACTCCCTATACTTTTGAAAAATCAGGGCTTCAAGAGCGTCATATCTCTTATGCTATTCAAGAAGGCTTCAGGGTTTTAATTGATGCCGTAGATTTTGATGGAAATGTCATTTTTTCAGGCGAACAGCTGAAGAAACGTTTTTTTTCGCTGAGCGCTCCTCTGGTGCAGCGAGGGTATTTTATTAATAAAGAAATTGAAAAGGCAGCAGAGCGCTTGATTGAGCGCTTGAAGTCAGAAGGTTATCTTTCTGCAAAACTGGTCACTATTAGCCGAATTCCGCTTCCTCCAAAGAATGGCGGGCATGAATCCATGCGTTTAGTGATTTACCTTTATGAGGGGGAGCAAACGCAGGTTCAGAAAATTCAGATTCTTGGGATCAAGGCTTTTTCATACCAAGAGATCATTCAGTTGTTGGGGATTCAAAAGGACTACCCGCTGAATTTGTTTACCTTTAGTGAAGGACTTGAGGCGCTCAAGGCCACCTACCGCTCCAAAGGCTATTTGAGCATGAGTATCCTTAATGAGGGTAAAGAGAATGTGGTTCAATATTCTGAGGAAAATCGCAAAGCAGATATCCATCTTGAGATCGAAGAGGGATCCCAGTACAGGGCGGGTCGAATCCAGATTGATGGGCTGACAAAAACAATTAATCAGGTTGTTGAGAGAGAGTTTCAGTTTCAGGCGGGGGATGTCATCGATGAGCATAAACTGATGGACACCGAGGCTCGCTTGCGAAGGCTCGGCATATTCTCAGCAGTGAAGATTCGCGCAGCAGAAGATGAGGAGGGAAGGCCGGGTTATAAAACAGTCCAAGTACTTTTGGAGGAGGGAACTCCCGGCGTGATCGCGGGTGGCGTGGGATACCGAAATGATCTTGGCATCCGGGTTTTTGGTCAGACGACGTACACCAATCTTTGGAGTAGAAATCACGCTCTTTCTTTTGGCGTTAATCTGAACCGTCGTTTTGACGATGTTTTTTGCGCTAATATCGATAGAGATGGCATTGCGCACGGGGGGCCTTGCTATCTTGAGTATCGGTTTGAGCTCGGGTATCACTGGCCTTGGTTTACTCTGGGGGAGACTTCATTTCGTCCTAGAATCACGGTTGAGCGAACTCAATTCAGAAGCTTTGACGCCGAAACAAAGTCTCTTGCGGCTGGGTTGGAACGCAGGCTCTTGGCCAATGTGAATTTAACCGGAGCATTTACCTACAGCCTGGAGCAAGTGGAGCAAAAAAATCCAATTATTGAAATTGATCGACAAACACTTTTGATTGGAGCCGTTACTCCAGCCCTTCGATTGGATTTGCGAGATAATTCTCTGGCCCCCACTTCGGGACTCTATTCGACCGTCTCCTATGAGTTTGCTCACCCTTCGTTCTTGGGGCAAAGTAATCACCCATCTGTTACCCAGGATGATCGTTTCCCGATCGCCTATTCTCGGGTTCAGTGGCGAACGGACGGCTTTATTCCACTCGGTCGAGAGATGACCTGGTACCTCTCGGCCCGTTTTGGCTTTGAGCAAAACCTGGTAGCTACCCCTCCCGAGATTTCCCCCCAGGATCTCGAAGCTCGGCGTTTTGCTATTCCTCTCATTAAGCAGTTTGCTCTAGGGGGGGCTGGGAGTGTTCGTGGCTTTGGTGAGCAAAAGATCAACAAAGCTGATTTAGCGATCCGAGGGACCTTATCGTATGCTAACTATCGGACTCAATTGGATTTTCCGTTTGCTGGCTCTTTGCGATTTGGCCCCTTTTTTGATGCAGCTAGGTTAGCAGAGGATAATTGTAAGGTGGATTGTGACTTTTTCAAGGCGGCAGGAGTTGGATTTCATTATATGAGCCCCGTGGGGCCCGTGAACTTTGATTGGGGCTTTAATTTGAAACCTAGGGAGCAAGACGATCCTTATCAATTTCACTTTTCGATTGGAGTGATCTAGAGCGGCGATTTAAGGTTGACGAGGCAACGGGTCTCCTGTTAATCCGAGGTCTTATGTTGCAAAACAGTACTTATCGCAAGACTTATCAGGCAAAGCAGTGTGTTCCTCATTTCTTCGAGCCCATAGGGCCTCGAGCTCCTCGGTGGTATTTCGTCGATGCTCAGGATCAAGTCGTAGGGCGTCTCGCAACGATTTTGGCTCGTGTTATTACCGGAAAGCATAAACCCACTTATACACGTCATGCAGATGCAGGTGACTTTGTGGTGGTTCTGAATGCAGACAAAGTGGTTTTTACACGAAATAAATGGACCGGTAAGCTTTATCGAGATCATTCCGGATATGTAGGGGGTTTGAAGACCAAGACGGCAAAAGAGATGCTCGAGAGAAATCCAGAAGAGATCCTTCGTTTAGCAGTTTGGGGAATGACTAATAAGTCGAGTCTTGCTCGTCATCAAATGAAAAAGCTTAAAATTTATATATCAGGTGATCATCCTCACGTTGCACAGAAGCCAGAAATGCTCCCTATGGCTGCAACTCGACGGACTGTTCTAAGGACCGCAGCTAAGCGCGCCTCCTGATCCTATTTATTGAATCAATAAGGAGATATTGGAATGGAAAAACAGTTGCATGAGGTTGGGAAACGCAAAAATGCCGTTGCCCGCGTTTATCTTCGCCCACGCGCCAGTGAGCAAGGTGTCATTCGTGTCAATGACCGCTCGTTTGAAGATTATTTCCCTCGCCCCACCTCTCGTATGATTATTATGCAACCTTTGGAGCTGACCTCTACCGTAGGTCGTTTCGACATTCTTGTGAATGTCCAAGGGGGTGGGCTTTCAGGTCAGGCGGGTGCTGTAAAGCATGGTATTTCTCGTGCACTTTTGGATGTGGATCCTGCTTTTCGCCCTATCTTGAAAAAGGCGGGTCATCTCACTCGTGATTCACGTGAAGTCGAGCGGAAGAAGTACGGTTTGGCGGGAGCTCGTCGCCGATATCAATATTCTAAGCGTTGATTTAGGCAACCTTTTTCTTTGAGGCTGTTGCCTCGTAGACCAAGAGTAGGCACTCGACAGTGCGTCCGTACTCATGGGCGGCTTTAATTCGCTCAGCTTTGAGTAACTCATTTTGATGGGACGTGATGTTGTCCAGTTCGGTAAGGTGTCGCTTGCCCAGCAAGAGATAGCGGCGTATTTCTTCCGGGGTTTCAGTCATTCCTGCGGGTATTTGATTAGATAAGGCGTTGAGAAGATCAGCAGTGCTATTGGGTTGTTCATGAAGATGGAATTCTTCTGATGCCTCGCCTAGAAAAGGAAGTTCAGTGGGACGCGGTTCGAGGTAAGAAATTTTAGCCTCGTGCCAAGTTGCACGCGCAAGATGTTTGGCGCACCTTGCCCACCGTTCGGCGGTGAGTCGATCGTTTTCTCGATATGCTTCCATTGCATTTTTATAAAGTGTGACCACTTCATAGGGATTAACGCCAGGAATGGGTCGCCGGCTCCAAAAATGAGTGACACCTGCTTCAATTACACAGTTGTAGGCTTTCTTTAATTCGTGTTCCGCATTATCGGGTCCATGTGGGAATGAATTGTGATTTACTCGAATCATAATCATAAGAGCTTTGCAAACGAAGCGCCAAAAAAATGTCAGTCAGGAGTGAGGCACTGAGATGAGGTGCCGATTTTCCACTTTGTGTTGAAAACTCATGTCAAAATAGAGTAATTGAGGATTTTCAAATTAATCGATGGTTTGGACCACTTATAAGGAAAGAATCAAACGTCTTTCGCAACGGATCGTTGAGGCTCAAAAGCCGATCCGCATCTTAGATGCGATCAAATGGGATCCCTCGATCGAGGAGCAACTTAAGAAAACCCGTTTTCGTGAAATTCCGGATCTAGGAGTGGATTACTATTCAAAAGTGGCGCTAGGTTTTGATCCTGAGACAAAAATTTCTGAGTTTTCAGATATCATCAAGGATATTGACCTGACGCTCGGAGAGGCAGACGATACCGGCAAGCTTTTGAGAACCATTGCAGCTGAGTACATTGACGTGGTTCATCTTCTCCTGAATCGCGGTACCCGAAAATTTTGGGAATATAGTCGCAAGCTCTATGGGTCCCCGAAAGATACCTTTTTTGGAGATTCTAATACCATTTCAGATTTGGGGCACTTGCTCTATGCAATCCTTTCGAAAACAGATGAAAGCGCATTAGGCCCCCCCTCACCGGAGGAAATGGATGCAGAAGAAGTCGTTGATATTTTGAATCGGCGATTCAAGTCTTATTTTCTAGAAGATCCTGTGCATGCCAAGATTTCTGATGGAATTGTGGCTGACGCTGCTGCAGGAGGGGATGTTGTTAAAATTAAAGAAGGAACAAAATTTTCTCCGCGCGATGTGGATATTCTTGAAGTGCACGAGGGATGGGTCCATGTGGGCACGACACAGAATGGAATCCGTCAACACGTAGCCAAGTGGTTGTCAAAGGGGCCGCCACGCTGTTCGGCTACGCAAGAGGGCTTGGCTGTGATCATGGAGATTTTCACTTTTCGCTCCTATCCGCGGCGCGCCAGGCAAATTACGGATCGAATTTTGGGAATTGAAAAGGTTGAAGATGGCGCAAATCTCTTGGAACTCATCGAATTTTACAGAACCGAGGGTTATTCCGAAGAGGATTGCCTGGCTAATGCCAAACGCGTGTTTCGTGGCGGTGTTCTTGAAGGGGGTGCTCCTTTCACGAAGGATATTTCTTATTGCAGGGGGTTTATCCAAAATTATAATTTTATGCGCGCGGCCATTCGCGCGGGTCATCCACAGTTGATCCCGTTTTTATTTGCGGGGAAGCTTCATGTCGATGATATTCCTCTTCTTTATCAAAAA